>JAISOR010000248.1 GCA_031275535.1 Treponema sp.
TCTATGCCTTCTCCCCGGAGGCTTTCGATACACTGCACGGAACAGGGGGCGCAGCAGGTATGCAGCAAGAGTTTCATGGGACCAGTATAGCCCGGCGGCGGGCTATTCGGCAATTCTCACTTTAAGAAAAGTTTAGTTCAATCTAAAAATGATCCCATTGTTTTGACAGAGCAGATCGTCTTAATACGTTATGGTAACAATGGGGTCATTTTTTACTATAATCATACCCTATTTTTTACCGTGATTCTAAGGTTTTCCAGGGAGAAAAGATGCCCGGAAGATTTTTTAGGCATCTTTTCTTTTTTGTCTGTTTAAACCGAGAATTACTGCGGGCTATTGAGGAGGGGCCCCTACGGGGCCGGGTGTTTTTTCCCCCAGGGCAAAAACCTTTAGCCGCATCTCTGCCCGGGCGAGTCTTTCCCTGGCATTGTCTATCTCAAACTTAAAGGCGCTGGTTTTAAGGGTTTCCCCGGCCTGTTGTTTCGCGGCCCCGGCGCGGGCAGTATCAATTTCCCCGGGCCATTCCGCGGCGTCCACCAGGAGGACCGCCTTTTTTTCCTTAACTTCCAGGATGCCCTCGGTGGTAAAGGCGGCCCGCCATCGGCCTTCTTCATCCTTGATTCTTAAAATTCCCGTCCGCACCGGGGCGGTAAAGGGGGAGTGATGGGCATAGACGCAGATTTCCCCATCCAGCAGGCTAAGGATTAGGGCCTCCACGGCCCCGGAGAAAAAGAGCCGGTACGGGGTATGCACCTCCAGGGTAAAGGTTCCGGCCATCAGTTATCCTTCGTCTTTTCCAGCACGTCATCAATGCCGCCGGCCATAAAGAAGGCCTGTTCGGGAATCGCATCGGTCTCGCCATCCAGGATCATCTTAAATCCCCGGATGGTCTCTTTTACCGGCACATACCGTCCCTCGATGCCGGTATACCGTTCCGCCACAAAGAAGGGCTGGCTAAAGAAACGCTGCACCTTCCGGGCCCGGGATACCACCAGCTTATCCTCGGGGGATAATTCATCCATCCCCAAAATGGCGATAATATCCTGCAATTCCTTATAACGCTGCAGGGTCTGTTGGCACCGCCGGGCGATCTGATAATGTTCCTCCCCCACTATGGCGGGATCGAGGATCCGGGAGGTAGAACCCAGGGGGTCCACCGAAGGATAGATGCCAAGCTCCACGATTTTCCGGGAAAGGACGGTGGTGGCGTCCAGATGGGCAAAGGTAGTTGCCGGCGCGGGGTCCGTTAAATCATCCGCGGGGACATAGACCGCCTGGACGCTGGTGATGGACCCCTTGGAGGTACTGGCGATTCGTTCCTGGAGGCTGCCCATCTCGTTGGCCAGGGTAGGCTGATAGCCTACGGCGCTGGGGATCCGGCCCAGGAGGGCGGAAACCTCGGCCCCGGCCTGGATAAAACGGAAGATGTTGTCGATGAATAAAAGCACATCCTGCCCGCCCTGATCCCGGAAGTGTTCCGCCATGGTCAAGCCCGCCAGGGCAACCCGCATACGGGCGCCGGGGGGTTCATTCATCTGGCCAAAGACCAGGGCGGTCTTTTCTATAACCCCGGATTCGTTCATTTCCTTCCATAAATCGGCGCCCTCCCGGGAGCGCTCCCCCACCCCGGAAAAGACCGAATATCCCGCATGTTCGGTGGCGATGTTCCGGATCAGCTCCATGATGACCACGGTCTTGCCTACCCCGGCGCCGCCGAAGAGGCCGATCTTCCCCCCCTTGGCATAGGGGGCTATCAAATCGATAACCTTAATGCCCGTTTCAAATACTTCCGTGGCGGGCTTCTGCTCTTCAAAACTCGGCGCGTTCCGGTGGATGGAAGCGTATTCCGGGGAGACCTCCGCCTTGCCCGGCCAGGGGCCCCGGTCATCGATGGGCTTCCCGATCACGCTGAACATCCTGCCCAGCACCGCCTCCCCCACCGGGACCCGGATGGGAAAGCCCGTGTCCACCACTCCCAGACCCCGGGACAGTCCCTCGGTGGCTTCCATGGCCACACAGCGGACCCGGTTATCCCCAATATGCTGCAACACCTCCAACACAACTGAAGGTTGTGACACGTCCGAAGGTCGTGACACGTCCGAAGGTTGTGACACGTCCGAAGCCTGGGCCGCACCGGAAGCGGGGCCGCCCTGCCCATTTTCCCGCTGTACCTCCAGGGCGTTCAAAATCGCCGGAACCTGCCCCTCCTCAAACCGCACGTCCACCACGGGGCCCACTATCTGGGTAATCACACCTTTATTCGCCATCGATCATTCCTCTCTTTCAAGTTAACGCTGCGGAACCGGAAATTATCTCCGACATTTCCTGGGTAATCCCCGCCTGGCGTACCCGGTTATAGTGTATGCGCAGGGAAGCCAGCATGTCCTCCGCGCTCTTTGAGGCCTCGTCCATGGCGGCCATCCGGGCGCTCTGCTCACTCACATAGGCCTCTACCAGGGCGCCGTAGATTATTCCCTTAATATACAGGGGGGCCAGGGCGTCAAAGACCGCATTCCCCGAGGGAAGATATTCAAACCGGATAAGGGCCTGCTTTTTTGTTTCCCCCGGGCTTGAATTTAGCCGTATCTTTTCCATGTTGAGGGGCAAAATCTGCCGGGATTCGGGGACCAGTTTTATGGTACTATACATGTGGGTATAGACGATATGGACCTCGTCAAAAACACCCCATAAATACTGGGAGATGATAAAATCCGTAATCTCTTTAGCGTCATCAATTTCCGGCAGCCGGGACTTAAAAGAAAAATTTTCGAGGATCAAATAGGGAGAATGGATAAAGTACCGGTACCCCACGGCGCCGATGAGGATCAACAGGGGATTGGAAAGTTCCTCGCAGAGCTTATTCACCTGCCGGAAGATGTTGGCGTTGTATCCCCCCGCAAGCCCCCGGTCGCTGGTAACGACGAGGACCGCGGAACGGGACTTGTCCTTTTTGTCCTTCCTGCCCAAAAAATCACTTTCCACGCCGCCGGCCCCGGACAAGATATCGTCCATTGATTTTTGGATACGGCTAAAAAAGGGCTCCGTGTCCTCCAGGACCCGCCGGCCCTTTCGGAGTTTTGCGGTGGAGATAAGGTTCATCGCCTTGGTAACCTGCAGGGTTTGGGTAATAGCCCGCATCCGCAGCCGTACATCCCGTAAATTGGCCATCCCCCGCTCCTACTGCTTCTGCAGCTTATAGCTTTCTATGGCGGAGACCAGTTCCTCCTCAATCTCCGTGGTAATGGCCCCGGCCTTGGCTATGGCCGCGGGGATCCCGCTATACCGCATCCGTAGATATTCCGGGAAGCCCCGGATAAAACCGGGCATCTTGGGAAGGGGGACATCCATAAGGTAACCGTTTACGGAAATAAACAGAATAGCCGCCTGTTCTTCCATAGAAATAGGGGAAAACTGAGGCTGTTTAAGGACCTCCATGAGCCGTTCCCCCTGCCCCAGTTTGTCCTGGGTGGCCTTGTCCAGATCGCTGCCGAACTGGGCAAAGGCGGCCATCTCCCGGTATTGGGCAAGGTCCAGCCGCAGCCGCCCCGAGACCTTGCGGATGGCCTTGGACTGGGCCGCACCCCCGACCCGGCTTACCGAAAGGCCCACATCCACCGCGGGCCGGAAGCCGGAATTGAAAAGTTCCGAATCCAGAAACACCTGTCCATCGGTAATGGAAATGACATTGGTGGGGATATACGAGGAAATGTCCCCCGCCTGGGTCTCGACGATGGGGAGGGCCGTGATGGAACCGCCTCCCTTTTCGGGGGAAAGCTTCGCCGCCCGTTCCAAAAGCCGGGAATGGAGATAAAACACATCCCCGGGAAAGGCCTCCCGTCCGGGGGGCCGGCGGAGGAGGAGGCTCAGGGCCCGGTAGGCCACGGCGTGTTTGGAAAGATCGTCATATACCACCAGGAGATCCTTCCCGGTGTGCATAAAATGTTCCGCCATGGCCACCGCGGAATAGGGGGCCAGATACTGGAGGGCCGCGGAATCCGAAGCGGAGGCTAGAACCACAAAGGTATAATCCATGGCGCCGAAGCGTTCAAGGTTTTTGATGATCGCCGCCACGGAGGATGATTTTTGCCCAATGGCGCAGTACACACAGTACACATCCTTGCCCTTCTGATTGATGATGGCGTCGATGGCCAGGGCGGTCTTTCCGGTTTGGCGGTCCCCGATGATGAGTTCCCGCTGTCCCCTGCCTATGGGGATCATGGAGTCCACCGAAAGGATCCCGGTTTGCAGGGGTTCATCCACACTGCCCCGGTCTATAACCGGCGGGGCGGGGGCTTCCACCGGAAGGTACTCCGCCACGTCCAGGGGGCCCTTGCCGTCTATGACCTCCCCCAGGGGATTCACCACCCGGCCCAATAGGGCGGGCCCCGCCGGAACGGATACCACCCGGCCGGTGCCCCGGACTTCCTCGCCGTCCTTTACCAGGGATTCCCCGCTTAAAAGCACACAGCCCACCCCGTCTTCCACCAGGTTTAACACAATCCCGGCGGCTCCGGAGGCAAATTCTACCAACTCGCCGTATATGGCCTTATTCAGTCCGTAGACGGTGGCCACCCCATCGCCCACCAGGGCAACAAAACCCACGGAATCGGAAGAAGGCTTGCCTTCCCAATGTTCAATCTGTTCCTGTAAGACCTTGGTCAGGTCCCCGAAATCTACCATGCAATTCCTCCGGGGGCGGCTTGTAGATCCGCCGCCATTTTTTGTATCTGTCCCCGCAGGCTGGCGTCCAGGAATTCACTTCCTATACACAGCCTGCACCCGCCCAGGAGTTCCGGAACTATCCGTATAAGGAGTTTAAACCCCAAGGCGCCGGTCTTTTTTTGCAGCCCCCTCTTTAGGGCCTCCTGAAATTCCCCGTCCGGGGGAAAGGGGGTTTCCACCGTAACCGTAAGGATACCCTTTCTATGATCCAGGATCTTCTCTATTTCCTGAATGGCCGCCCCGCTGTGATGAAAAAGGCCCTTGCGTACCAAAAGGATGATAAACCGGCGGGCCGCCCTTAAACCCGGAGAGGCCGCGGTTTCCGGGGAAAGACGGGCTTTTTCTATGGCCGCCTGTATCATCCGGTCTAATTGGGCGGCGGCGGTACTGCCGGAAACCACTCCGGGGATACGGCTTACCTGGGGGCAGATCTCCTTTAAAACCGCGAGCCCCTCCCCGGCGGCATCAAGGACGGCGCCGGGGGCCTCACAGGCATTGATAAAAGCGGCGGCCCAGCGCTCCGGGGCAAACATACTAGCGGTCCTTACCTAGTTCCTGGAGAAGCAGCGCCGCATAACGCCGGGCATCTTCCTGATTAAGCTCCCGCTGCAGGAGCCGGCTGGAGGCGCTGATAACCAGGGCGGCGGCCTCGGCCCTAAAGACGGCCATGGCGGCTTTCTGTTCCGCCTCCAGCCGCTTCCGGGCGGCGGCAAGCAAATTCTCCGCCTCCGCCTTTCCCTCCGCGACTATCCGGTCCGCCTGTTCCTGGGCCGTTTCCCGGGCTGAACGGATAATAGTCTCCGCCTCTTCCTCCGCGTGTTTTAAAGAGTCCTCGTATTGCTGATGCAGCAGCTTGGCCTGACTCTTATCTTTTTCCGCCTGTTCAATATCATCCTGAATCTTTTTTGCCCGGTCTTCCATGAATTTGGTAACCGGCTTAAACAGAATGGCCCGTAAAATAAAAAACAGGATCCCGATATTGATGATGGTGATAAGAAAGGTCGCCAGATTGGGACTAATCATGATATATCCGTTATGTTACTATTATAAGGATAGAAACAACAAATCCATAGATAGCCGTAGCCTCCGCCAGGGCAATGCCCAGGAAGAACACGGTTTGTATCTTTCCCGAGGCCTCGGGTTGCCGGGAAATAGCCTCCGCGGTTTTACCCGTGGCGATTCCTATTCCGATTCCGGCCCCAAGACCGGCGATTACCGCAATACCCGCCCCAATCAGATGTATCAATTCCATATCATACTCCTTATTAATTTATCTATGCAGGACTGGATCCTGAAAGATCTTTACGTACAACAGGCGCCTAGGTTTCTACCGCCTCGGCAACAAACAGCACCGTAAGGAAGGTAAAAACCGTGGCCTGAATCAGGCCGTCCAAAATATCAAAATAAATAGACAGCAGCGCCGGAACAAACACCGGGATAGGAAGGACCTTTTCTATTAACAGCATGATGATATAGCCCCCCAGGATATTACCGAAAAGCCGGAGGCAGAGCGACGCGGGGCGAATAATATACTCCAGCAGGTTAAAGGGCAGCATCATAGGAACCGGATGCAAGAGGTTCTTCGCCCAGCCCTTTATCCCCCGGGCCCGGAGGCCGCCAATCAAAACCATTAAGATAGACACCACCGCCAGGGCCGCGGTCAGGTTAATATCTCTGGTAGGGGGTTTAATAACAAAATCCGGTTCAAGATTAAAAAGCGGGATCGAAAGGGGGGAAAACATCGGTATCAGATTCGATAAAAGCAGAAACAAGAAGAGGGTTCCAATATAGGGGCCGTAGACCCTGGCCCGCCGGCCAAAGTGTTCCCGGGAAAGATTATTGAGGAATTCCACGGCGGCTTCCAGAACAGCCTGGGCGCCCCGGGGAATTTGCCGTAAATTACGGGTCAAAAACAGGGAGGCGATGATTAAAATAGCCATTACAAGCCAGGAGATGATCACCGTCTCGTTGACAGCTATGGAAGAAATTTCCAGGCCGAAAAGGGAAATCGGTTTACCCCCCGGAACAGGGATGGAAAAAAAAACTCTAAACTCTTCCAGAGATTCCTTAATATCCATCTTTTAACCTATCAATCGTTTTTAAAGAAGAAATCATCCTTGAAGTATTTTCGCAATAGTTCTTCCGATATATTATCATTCAGATTCATCTTAGCATAGGTTTCTTCCAGGAATCCCTTGGTCATATAGAAGGAAGCCAAAAGAAAAAATTCCGCCACCTTGGTTATAAGCCCCATGGCCTGATACATTTTTACCGTATTATCCAGGACAAAATCGGTCATAAGGTACTCTATAACAGTCTGCTGGGACAGGTTTACCGCATATATGGCTTCCGACACCGGAAAACCGCTGCCCATCCGTTCCTTACCCAGCTTGACAAAAAAACCGCCCACCACGCTCCGGTCTAAGCCCCGCTCCAATGAACGGGCTAAAAGGGGGTAAAAGCGGGCGTTTGCTTCTATTAAATTATCATTGGTAAGATCATTATAATGTTTCAAATGGGGGGCTTTACGGATTAAATCCTTCCATCGAACTGCTAAATCCCGGGATTTAAAATTCAACGTATCGATAAGAACCCTGTCAACCATAGAAATAGTATAGCCTCTTACTATTTTATATGCAAGGCATCCCCCCCGGAAAGGCCGGGCAATGGCATTTACTCTTTATCCGAGATACATTACGGTAGCTTACACCGGTACGGTGAGAGAATTACTTGGGGTCCGGCCTGATGCCTTATTCGGAACAGCGGATTTTACGGGGCCTAAAGAACCCG
>JAISOR010000296.1 GCA_031275535.1 Treponema sp.
GATCGGGAAGTCTACGATTTTTATGTATTGGTAAGCATTGATAAGCCGATCCTTGAAAGGCAGATAAACGATGTTTTAAATGGGGTGCAGGTGGACCGGGCGCCTACCCGGGAGCAATCTTCCGCCATTGAACGGGTCAAAGAAGCCTTCTACGAGGGCTTTTGAGGAAACCAATCCAGGCCGTTTTAATACGGTAAGCCAAGGTCTTGACCGGAAAGGTCCATATTTATATGCTCCCCTATTATGGAAGGAATATATCAGTGGGGTATTACCGTCATCAAGGGGATTCAAGGCATTGAGAGCCCCCCCATGACGGTTATCATGCGGGGGCTCAGCTTTTTAGGAACGGAGTACTTCTATTTTGCGCTGCTTCCTTTGGTTTTCTGGTGTATAGATGAAAAAAAGGGAATCCGCCTGGGAATAATCCTTATTCTTTCGGCCTGGATTAATCTGACCCTAAAATCGGCCTTTAAAGCGCCAAGGCCCTTTAACCTTGATCCGTCGGTGGGAAGGGCCTATGAGCAAACCTATGGCCTCCCCTCGGGGCATGCCCAAAATTCCCTGGTGTTTTGGACGCTGATCGCTTCCTGGGGAAAACGGAAGCGGCTCTACGCCGGGGGGCTCCTGCTCGTCCTCCTCATCGGCCTTTCCCGGCTTTATCTGGGGGTTCATTTTCCCACGGACCTCTTTGCCGGCTGGCTCCTGGCACTCCTTATCCTGGGCATATACGGCGTCTCCGGCCGTTTTATAGAGAAACTGCTTATATCCGGGGGGACGCGGCTCGAGCTTATCGGCGCGGCCCTGCTGGCCTTTCTTATGAACGCCCTGTATCCGGAGGAGGCAATCCCCGGCGGCCTGATGCTGGGTATGGGGCTGGGATACGGCCTGATGAAAAAACACCTTCGCTTTTCGGCCCAAAAAGGGCTGGGGGACAAAAAGGGAAAGATCCTTATCCTGATCCTGCGATTCCTCCTGGGCATGACCGTCCTGGCCCTGCTCTACCGGATCACCCGGCCCCTCCTGCCCGGGGAAGGCTCGGCATATTACCGGCTTGCCGGCTTCTGCCGCTTCGCCCTGCTGGGGCTCTGGGTATACGCCGGAGCGCCCTGGCTTTTCCTGCGGCTCCGCCTGGCGGAGGCCCGGGAAGGGGACCGGGAAACCGGGCCCGCGGCAGAATCCCCCGATTCAGGCGCGTCCTGATATGGGGGCCCCTTCTTACGGCGACCAAAACCCCATAGCAGCCCCCGCCACGGCCCTTAGCGAAAGCGCCCTGGCGGTAATCCGGACCTCCGGGGAGGGCGCGGTGGACCGGGTGGCCGCGGTTTTTTCCCGCCCCCGGAGGCTGCGGCAGGCCCCGGGAAATTCCATCCTCCACGGCTGGATACAGGATCCCGGAGGGCAGCGGATCGACGAGGTGCTGCTCTCCGTATACCGGGCGCCCAAGAGTTATACCGGCGAGGAAGGGGTGGATATTTCCTGCCACGGGGGGATCAGCACCGTTAGGGCGGTGATGGAGGCCCTCCGGGGGGCAGGTTTCCGGGACAGCCTGCCCGGGGAATTCACCTTCCGGGCATTTATGAACGGCAAAATGGTTCTGACCAGGGCGGAATCGGTGATGGAACTGGTGTCCGCCAGGACAGAGCCGGGCCGGAGGCGGGCGGTGGGGCGGCTCTCCGGCGCGCTGGAAGGGGAAATCCGGGAAATCAAGACCCTTTTAGTGGAAGTCCTGGCAGGGACAGAGCTGTTCCTGGACTATTCCGAGGATGACGGGGTGGAACTTTCCGCCGGCGACGAGGCTGCGGGACGGCTTCCCCACCGGCGCCTGGCGGAAGAAGTTCTGGGCCGGCTCCGGGTCCTGGCCGATTCCTACCGGATGGAAAAACTGTACCGGGAGGGCGCGCTGGTAGTTATTGCCGGGAGGCCCAACGCCGGAAAGTCCAGCCTCTTCAACCGGCTCTTAAAAGAGGACCGGTCCATCGTAACCGATATTCCCGGCACTACCCGGGATTGGATAGAGGCCTGGATCTCCCTGGAGGGCATCCCCCTGCGTTTGGCCGATACCGCGGGGCTGCGTGCCCCGGAGGACCCGCCGGCTCCTCCGGCGGAGGATCCGATTGAACAGATGGGGATGGAGCGAAGCCGGGAACTGTTAAGAGCCGCGGATCTGGTTCTGTACCTTATCGACGGAACCGGGGGTTTCACCGAAGAGGACGCCGCCTTTTTCCGGGATTATTCCCCGCCCCGGGTCCTGTCCCTTTGGAACAAGACCGACGCGGCCCCCCTGCCGGAGGGAACCCCGCCCGGCGGCGTTCCGCCGGAGAAAGCCCTGCCGCCGGGCATCCTGGGGATCAGCGCGAAGACTGGCCGGGGTATCCCGGAGCTTGCGGAGGCCGCCGCCGGGGCGCTCAGGACCCTCTACGGCGGTCCGGGGACGGAAGCAGCCGGCTCTCCGGGCATAGGGACCGGGCGTCAGAGGGAATGCATCGTCCGGGCCCTGGAAAGCCTGGAAGAGGCCCTGGACATGGCGGAAAGGGAAGAACCCCTGGACCTTATTGCCCCCCTGCTCCGGGAGGGGGTCCGGGCCCTGGGGGAGATAACCGGAGAGGTCTCCACCGCGGAGATCCTGGATACCCTTTTTAGCCGTTTCTGTGTGGGGAAATAGCATGGATTACGACTGTATTGTGGTCGGCGGCGGCCATGCGGGGATTGAAGCCTCCCTGGCCGCGGCCCGG
>JAISOR010000298.1 GCA_031275535.1 Treponema sp.
AATAAATGAACCCCCATATAATCATGAACATGGATACAAATTATGCGGATATTAACGCGAAAGCCATTGATCGTTGGATAGAACAAGGATGGGAATGGGGGATTCCTATTACGCATGAAAATTACATTAAAGCAAAAAACGGAGAGTGGAATGTTTTATTAACTCCAACAAAATATGTTCCAAAAAACTGGTTCCCTGAATTAAAAAACAAGAAACTTTTAGGACTGGCATCCGGCGGTGGACAACAAATGCCAATCTTTTCGGCCTTAGGGGCCTGTCCAACGGTACTTGATTATTCTGATAGACAACTTGCAAGTGAAAGGTTGGTAGCGGAACGAGAAGGGTACAATATCGAAATCATAAAGGCCGATATGACTAAAACATTACCCTTTATGGATGAAACGTTTGATATTGTATTTCATCCGGTTTCAAATTGTTATATAGAAAATGTTTATCATGTATGGCATGAATGTTTTAGAATATTAAAGAGAGGAGGAATATTATTGGCCGGAATGGATAATGGTTTAAATTTTTTGTTTGACGATGATGAAAAATCTCTCGAAGTATCAAAAAAATTGCCATATAATCCATTAAAGAATAAGAATCAATTAAAAAAACTTGAAGAAAATGATAATGGGATACAATTTAGCCATACATTAGAAGAACAAATTGGAGGACAATTAAAGGCGGGATTTATTTTAAAAGATTTATATGAAGATTATAATAATTCCGGATTATTAAAGGAATACGCGCCGACATTTATTGCGACAAAGGCAATAAAACCGCAATAAAAACGGGCACTGCGTCTAACAGGCCTGTTTGCGCTTTTTTATCCTGCCGGACAAACCGGGCCGGCAGGCGGTTCGGGTTATGGTTTTGCCAGGTCATTTCGCTGCATGCAGTCCTTCGATCTGCTGAACCATACGAACGGAAGAGGAAATAAAGAAGAGGGGGTTCTGAATCTTCCTTTCTTTCCTGCTAACAGGGGAAAAACTTCAGGTTGAATGTAAGACATCAAAGTAAGAGTTCGTGCCGTTAGGGTTGTTCGTGGTCCCCCCCCTTGCCTTCGCGGTTAATTTTACCTTTGCCGGCCGGTCACCGTTCCACAAAAACCGCGTCTCCCAGGGTGCGGACAAAGGCGCTGATGTCCCTGGCCGAGAGGGACTGTAGGGGAATTTCCCGGCGCAGGACCCTGATGCCCCGGCCGCCGTCGTAAAGTTCGCAGAGGGCTTCAGCCCCCGCCGCGGTCCCGTTTATGGTGATGTTGAGCCGGAAGCGGCGCGGTTCCGGGCCTGCGTCGCCGGCGGCATCGCCTGCGGCGGCCTGAATACCCGCCGAGGCCAGGGCCTTCCGCAGGGTCCGCTCTATCCGGGCGGGGCTCTCCGGCAGGGCCGCGCCGGCGGCGGCGATGGTCAGTTCCACCGGCAGGGCGATGCCCCGCTGGCGAAGGGCGCCCCTGTTCAGGGCGTAAAGCCGTTCCGCCGCGTCCCGCCCTTCGGCGGTCCGGGGGCCCCCGGTCCGGAGGGCCAACTCGGCATAGGTTTCGGCGATCATGTCCCGTTCCCAGAGGGGATCAAAACCCTGAAGGGCCCGGCGCAGGGGGCCGGCCTTTCCCAAAAGGGCCCCCTCTTCCACATCATAGGAGAATTCCGCCTGGGGGATCCGGGGAACCTCGAACTCCCGGGCCTTATCCAGATAGGCCAGGGCCCGGCGGGGATAGGGCTCGAAGGCCCTGTAATACTGTATCAGCGCGTCCAGCCGCTGTTCCCCCAGGGTAAAGAGATCCGCCCCATAGGCATCCGCCGAAAGGAGGCTGTATTTTTGGAACAGCCGCCGGTGAACCGCGGCCCTGAACCGGCAGGAGATCTTCCGAAAGAAACCCCGGATCGCCTCCCCTGCGGTTCCGTAGATCATGGCGGCTTCGGTCTTTTCAAGCCCCGCATAGGTATAATAGAGGATCTCGTGGAGGTCCCGCTTATACCGCACCGGATCAATGCCGTAATTTACCATCCAGGAAAGATCCCCCGCACTAAGGCAGTCCTCGGCGTAGAGCCGGGCCTCTTCCAGACGGCCCGCGATCTGATAAACCTGGGCAAGGTTGACCTTGGAAAGGGGGGAACTATCAGTCTCGTAGGCCTCCTGATATTCCACCAGGGCCTGGGATATGTCCAGCCGCCGGAGGAACATCTCTCCCCGGGCAAGCCGCCCGGAGGCCCGGTTTTGGGCTGCCAGGGATGCATTGGTCCGGTCAAAGGCGGCGGCGAAATTGTAGAACCGGGTTTCCAGGATGGAAAGGTTGTAATGGGCCACCGCGGTAAAGACCCGATCCCCCAGATCTTCCCCCGCGGCAATGGCCTGGAGATAGTATTCCTTGGCTTCCGCATAACGGAACAGATCGGAATAGATGGTCCCCAGGGTCATGGAATAATCCGCGTCGGGGCCGAACCGTTCCAGCGCGGCCAGGAGCAGCCGTTCCCCCTCCCCCAGGCGGTGGAGCTTGTAGTACATCCAGCCAAGGCTGCCGATGGCTTCCTTACTATCCGGCTCGATGGCCAAAAGCCGTTCCAGATATTCTGCGGAAGCCCCATCCTCATTCAGGTACCCCGCGGTCCGGGCAAGGCGGTACAGGATATCCGGGGCATAGGGGTCCAGGGTTTCCACCCTGCGGTACTCGTCCCAGGCAAGGCCGTAGAGACGGCGGCTGTAATAGAGGTTCCCCAGGGCCCAGGGGAAGCGGCCGTCCAGGGGCGCCAGGCGGGCCCCCCGGGTATAGAGTTCTATGGCCCGTTCCCAAAGTTCGGAGTTTTGGGCCTCCAGGGCCTGGTTATAAAGCGCGTCCGCCTCCTCTGTCCCCCCGGTTTGGGCCTGGGCCCCATCGGCGGCCAGGGAGAGGGAGATGATGATGATCCACAGCGCCGCGGGTCCGCCGCCCCTTTGTCCGGAGGGAGGAAGGGCCAGCGCCAGGGGGGGGAGCAGCCATGCCAGGAGCCGCCTGGGGGCGCCCACCTTTTTGCCGTACCGGATCGAAAAGTCCCCGTACCGGCTCCACAGGTCCCGCCAGGCTTCCCTGCCGTACTCCGGGGCATACCGGGCGGCGGCCGCTCCCTGGTAGAGGGAATAGATCCCGGCGATCCGGCCCTCCAGGGTCTTGGCCCACTCGGCTTCCCCTTCCAGGGCGCTTCTCCTAAAGCCTCCCAGGGCCAGCCGCCGCAGGATATGGGTCCAAAGGCGAAGGGCCTTTTTCCGGTAGTTCCAGCCCAGCCTTGCAGCGGCCAGGGCTCCGGCGCGGATAATGAGGAAACAGAGACAGAGGAGCATAGCCAGGAGGAGACCCCAGCGTTCCCGGAGGAACTTGCCCGTCTGCCTCCCCAGGGAGGCCAGGACCGAGGGAACGGCCTCGTCTTCGGCCCCTTCTTTTGGACTAAGCCGGGAGCGGTTCTCCAGGATTTCCCGCATGAGCCGTTCAAAAAGATCCTGGGGGACCCCGGAGGAAAAACGGAATTCTTCGTTCTCCGCCAGGTAGGTGGTGGTGGGATCATACTCAATCCATCCGTATTCCGGGAACCGGACCTCCACCCAGGCATGGGCCATATCGGAACGGACAGGATAGTAATCGAAGGTATTGAGTTCCGGGTCGATAAAGAAGCCCACCGCCACCCTGGCGGGGATGCCCAGGGACCGCAGGAGCAGGGTCATGGCAAAGGCGTAATAGGAACAGTAGCCCTTCTTGGAATCAAAGAGAAAATAACCAAGCTGATCCCCATCGGGGGCAATGCCGGGTTTTAGACTGTAGCGGTATTCCCCGTATTTTAACCGGTCATACACCGCCTGGATCCGGTCCCAGTAAGCATCAAGACCCTGGGTAATCTCCCGGGCAAAGGCGGCGATCCGCTCATCCCCGCCGTACTCGGTATAGAAGGCGTAGTCCTGGGGGCTTAGGCCCAGGGCTTCCGGCCCCGGCGGCCCCCGGACCGAATCGATCAGCTCAAAGGGAAGGGCCTCGCTGGTATGGCTCTGTACCCCATAGGCGGAACTAAAGGACGAGGCATCCCAACTGTCAAAGGGAATAAGCTCCACCGGTTCATTCATGGCGATAAGGGCGGAGGCGTCAAAATTGACCAGGAAATACTCCTGATTGGTCAGATGATAGGCCTTGATGGGTTCGGCCTCCAGCAGGGTTCTTCCGCCGGGAAGCCGCTGGGGGTGGGTCTTTTCATCAATACTTTCATGGCGGAAAAAACCCTGTTTGGGGTTATAGGCGGAAAGCACGAACCGGCGCAGAAAAATATGGGCGTCCCCGGGGTCCTTTCTAACGATAAAGACCAGGTCATCCCCCATGCTGATTTCGCTTTCCAGCCGCAGGAACTGGGAAAAGTCAAAGCGGAACAGGTTGGGCTGCAGGAGCCCTCCCCCCCGGTCCACCGCCCGTTCCTGGGAAGGCCGGATCAGGAGCAGACCCCCCAGGAGGACCAGGGCAAACAGGGCCAGGCCCCCCCGCAGGGCTTCGGTTTTCCGCAGCCCGTACTCCGGGGGCAGGGACAGCATAAGGGCCAGGATCTGCAGGAAGAGGAGGCCCGTAAAAAGGGCGATCATCAGAACCGGCCAGCGGTAGACCTCCATATCCGTGGTCCTGACAATACAAAAAATCACCAGCAGGAGGACATCGGCGGCGATAATGTCGGCCCGCAGGAAACGCCGGGACCGCAGGGAAAAATAGGTCGTTATGGCGGTCCAATAGAAGGGCAGGAGGGAGACAAAGTTGTTACGGTCCAGGTTGAGGAGGAGGGAATCCAGCCGTACCGCGGGGCCGGAGACAAAGATCCGGGGCAGGGCGATGAGGGTCCGGGCGGCCCAGGGTATGAGCATCAGGGTAAGCATGGCCGGCGCCGGGGGGATCCGTCTCTTTGCCAATACCCAGGCCGCCGCAAAGGCGCATAGCAGGGCCGCCGCAAAAACCGGGGTGTCCGCCAGGTCCCCCGCCAGGAGGCGGAGTTGATAGAGGATGATGAAAAGCGCCCCCGATCTGAGCAGCAGGGCGGATGTTTTAGGGCCGGAGCCTGCGGGCATGGACCCCTCCTTTTTGGCCGTAGATATGAACACAGGTTTCGGCGGCCTCGTCCGGACAGTCCGTATCGTAGAGAAAGACCAGATCCACCGCCTGGTTGTTTCCCCGTTTTCTTAAAAGCCTGTCCAGGGCGGTGGAGTCCCCGGCGGTGTTCCCCCCCACGGTCCGGGGCAGGGCCAGGATCAGGAAGCCCCGGTCCTCCCCGGGAAGTTCCGCCGGAGACAGGGGCAGATCCTCCGTGCCGGTAATAGCCGCCGCCGCGGGATAGGCCAGGGCTTCCGCCAGTTCCGGCGGGGAACCGCTCAGGATTTCCCCGCCCGTATACCCAATGGATACATCCATGCCCTGACCGGCATATTCCAGGGCCGTTGCCAGGGCCTTTTCGCAGAGCAGATCCACCCCCCGCCGGCCCGCGTCGGGGCCGTAGAGCCCGCCATCCGCCTGGGTGTCTACCAGGATTGTCAATTTGGAGTGGGGCGGCGGCTCGGGTTCGCCTTCGCGGACAAAGAGTTCCCCCCCGTGGCTGTAGAGCTTCCAGTTGATCCGCCGGGGATCGTCCCCGGGAATATAGGGCCGGTGATCGATCAGGTTATCGGTCCGCAGAAAGTTGAATTCCCGCCGCTGCTCATCCCCGCCGGAGCGGATATAAACCGGAACAGGTTCCGCCGCAGCCCCGGGGAGCGCCAAAAGCCGGGGCCCCCTGTCCTGGGGGATGGAAAAGGAAACCCGGAAGAACCCCAGCATGTCCAGGAGCAGCAATTCATCATGCCCGCTGTAATAGGCCCCCCGCAGCGGAACCGCAAAGGAGTGGGACCCGCCGCTCAGTATATCGGGATCAAAGAGATGGTGGATCCGCCGGCCGTCCCTGGTTTCCAGCTTGACCACATAGCGGATAAGCATCCCCGGCAGCCGGAAGAACCGCCCCTTCCCCAGGCTGTTCCGGGAAAAGATAAATTCCCCCCTTGTGCCGGCGCTTATGTTTTTTGTCAGCATCCGTACCGAAAGGGCGGGGATCTTTTTCCGGTGCAGCCAGGAGAGGAAGCCCAGGGCGGCAAAGCAGTAGCCCGGCACCGCCAGAAACACCGCCCCCACCAGGGTCAGGAGAAGCTCATTCCGCAGGATCCCCCCGGCAAGACCCAGGAGGGCGATAAGGAAGATAAAAACCCCCATGGTCCGGGGCAGGGGAACTCCTTTTTGTTTAGGTACTCTTAATTCTGTCGATTCGCGCAAGACATATCTCCCGAATCAATTTTTCTCCCTGAATCCGGGGGTCCCGCAGTTTAAGCCTATGGGTAAGGACCGGAGCCGCCAGGGTAATCAGGTCTTCGTCGCTTACGAAGGTCCTGCCCCGGATCAGGGCCAGGGCCCTGGCCGCCTCCAGCAGATGCAGACCGGCCCGGGGGGACGCGCCCAGGAGAAAACCCCGGTGGCTCCTGGTTTCCCGGATAATATCGGCGATGGCCTCCTTGAGGGTGGCATGGCAGAACACCGCCTCCGCCGCTTCCTGGGCAGCCAGGAAATCCGGGACCCGCAGGATCGGCTTTAGCTTGTCCAGGATATGTTCCGCGGGGTTTTCCTCCAGGATGGACAGCTCCGCCTCCCTGTCGGGATACCCCAGGGAAAGGCGCATCATAAACCGGTCCAGTTGGGCCGCGGGTAGGGGAAAGGTCCCCTCGCTTTCAATAGGATTCTGGGTGGCTATAACAAAAAAGGGCAGCGGCGGATGATGGGTGGCGGCGCCGATGGTCACCTGCCGTTCCGCCATGACCTCCAACAGGGCGGACTGGACCTTAGGGGTGGTCCGGTTAATCTCATCCGCCAGAACTATATTTGCCAATACCGGTCCGGGCACAAAACGGAAGGACCGGCTCTCGGGATCAAACACATCCACCCCGGTAATATCATAGGGAAGCAGGTCCGGGGTAAACTGGATCCGTTTAAAGAGGAGCGCCGCGCCCTCCTCCCCGGCGATCAACTTTGCAAAGGTCTTAGCAACCGTGGTCTTTCCCAGCCCCGGATTATCCTCGATCAGCACATGGCCCTTGGCCAGGATAGCCGCGGTGAGCAGTTCCAGAAATTCCTGTTTCCCCCGGATAACCCGGGCCGCTCCGTTTATAAGGGCCTCTGCCACGGCGGCATACGTAACATTAGGTTTCATGCCCTAAGGATACACGATTGGGGAGGAAGTGTGAAG
>JAISOR010000069.1 GCA_031275535.1 Treponema sp.
TTCACTGGTTTAATTTTCTTCCATCGTTTATACTCATCATTCTTTTACTATATCACGAGTTAATATTTTTGTAAAGATTATTAGTACAAGCCACGAAGATTCGCTTTCACCTTCACGCTTACATCTATTTGTAAGCAATCGCCTATCGTTACCATCCCCACACATCACCTCACGCTACTTCACTCTTCTCCCCCCGCCGCATTCACTCGCCGGGCCGCCCTCGACCCACTCCACTCTTCACTCTTCTCCCCCCGCCGCCTTTACTCGTTAGGCCGCCCTGTCACTCCCCACTCCTCACCCTTCACACTCTCTCCCCCTCACACTCTCTTCCCCAGCGCCTCCAAAACGTCCACCACCCGCCGGCCCGCTTCTCCGGGGTGGCGGTAGGCTTCTTCCCGGATCTTGGCAATACTATCCCGCTTCTCTCCGGAACGGAGCGCGGCGTCCAGTTGGGCCCCGATGTGGGAAAAGGAGTTTTCGTCCATGGGGGTGCCGATAGCCCGGATGGTCTTTAGGGTCCAACATTCCCCGCTAAAATCAGAAGCGTCATAGGGGCGGACATCAAAATCGAAGCGGGGGTACAAGACGGGCCTGCCAAAGAGAAAGACATAATCAAAGATAACCCCGGAAAAGTCCGAGATAAGGATATCCGCCTGGGACAGGGCCCTAAGATTTTCCTGGTCAAAATTCCAGGACACATTTTCGTACCCCGCAAGGGCGCGCCGCAGCCTTTCAACCACTTCCTTTTCGGAAATCATACTCTGGGGATGGGGCCGTATGACGAGCCGGTAGGAAGACCGGGCCAGGGGTTCCAGCATATCCATGCCGTAGCGTTTGAGGATGCCGTTTTGTCCCCAGGAAGGGGCGACCAGGACGGTCTTTGTATCCTCCCCCCGGGGGGCCGCCCCCAGGGTCTGTGCATGTTGAGCCATGGTATCAAGATAGGTACATCCGGTAACAAAAAGCTCCTTGGCCGGGGTGTTCCGTTTCTTCTCCAGTTCCCGGATCCCCGCAATCTGATGCTCCCCGGTCAGCAGCAGGGAATCAAAATAATCAAAGCTAAAGAGCCGGTATAGTCCGGTATCGACCACCGCATGGAGGATGTGGGAATAATGGGAGACCCCGGGAGAACGTTTAAGCTGCAATACATCCAGCCCCGGGGTGGTCATAAGGCATATATCGGCCTCAAGGAAATTGAGGAGCCGGTAGGCGGTATTCCCCTGGCCGATGAACTGGGTATGCACGTGGGGAGAAACAAAGGACAGGCCCGGATCATCCTCCCCGCTGGTATAGTACACGCAGGGTAATCCCCGGGCGGCTAATTCCTCCAGGATGGGGCTAAAGAGGTTCCAATACTGCTTTCCTTCGGAATAGATAACCAGGGAATGGCGGGTTGTCTGCTTAACCGCCGGTTTCCCGAGGAGACCGGTGGTCCTTATTCTGAGGATAAGGTTCTTTATAAAAAAGAAAACCGTTACCGCCATGCCGGTTAAAAAAGAAAAGAGCATACTCCCCGTTCCGGGATCGATATACCCAAAGACGGGAACCGCCAGGAGGACAAAAAATATGATATATAGATACTTCATGACGCTTCCACCATACGGGCGGCCGTTTCCCGGAGCAGATACTTCTGTATTTTCCCGCTGGCGGTAAGGGGGAAGGAATCGACAAAGAAAATATACTTAGGTATCTTAAAACGGCTGATCCGCCCCCGGCAATAATCCTGAATATCCCCTTCGCTTAGGGATACGCCTTCGTGGAGTATGATAAAGGCCCCCACCTCCTCGCCGTATTTTTGACTGGGAACCCCCACGATCTGCACATCCTTTATCTCCGGCAGGGTATAGAGGAAGTCCTCGATCTCCTTGGGATAGACGTTTTCGCCCCCCCGGATGATCATGTCCTTGATGCGGCCGGTAACCCGGAAGTTGCCATCCTTGTCCTTGATCCCCAGATCCCCCGAGTGGAGCCAGCCCTGTTCATCAATACATTTCCGGGTGGCCTCCTCCATCTTGTAGTAACCCTTCATCGTATTGTAACCCCGGCAGCAGAACTCGCCATGGACCCCTGGGGGGCATTCTTCCCCGGTTTCCGGGTCCCGGATGGTAACCTCCACCCCCGGCAGGGCCCGGCCCACGGTTTCCACCTTGACCTCCAGGGGATCATCGTACCGGGTTTGGGTCATCACCGGGGAAGACTCGGTAAGGCCGTAGCAGATGGTAATTTCGGTCATATACATTTGCTCGATGACCTGCCGCATGGTTTCGATGGGACAGGGGGACCCTGCCATGATCCCGGTCCTAAGACTGCGGAGGTCGAACATCTTGAACATGGGGTGGTTAAGCTCGGCGATGAACATGGTGGGTACCCCATAAACGGCGGTACACCGGGCCTTTTGTATGGTCGCCAGGACCAGCAGGGGATCGAACCATTCCAGCATGGCCGCCGCGGCCCCGTGGGTAATAACCGCCATCATCCCCAGGACCAGGCCGAAACAGTGGAAGAGGGGTACCGGCAGGCAGACGATGTCCCGTTCGGTAAACCGCTGATTTTCCCCAATGCCGAATCCGTTGTTCAGGATGTTCCGGTGGCTCAACATGACCCCCTTGGGAAAACCCGTGGTCCCCGAGGTGTACTGCATGTTTACCACCTCGTTGGTCTCGTTTAGGGCCTCAATCGCCCGGAGGGCCCCATCGTCGCTGTGCTGCCCCAGGAGGAGGAGTTCCGAAAAACTATACATCCCCCGGTGTTTCATCTGGCCTATGTAGACCACACTTTTCAGGCAGGGGAATTTTGCCGATTGGAGCTGCCCCCGGGGGCTTGTTTTAAGCTCCGGGATCAGTTCGTTTACCATGGCGATATAGTCCGAGTCCCGCCAGCCGTCGATGACGCAGAGGCAGGCCAGGTCCGACTGCTGTACCAGATACTCAAGCTCGTGGGTTTTATAGGCCGTATTCACCGTTACCAGGACCATCCCGGCCCGGGCGGCGGCGAATAATACGGTATTCCAGTCCGGGACATTGGTGGCCCACAACCCGATATGATCGCCCCTTTTAAGCCCTATGGCAAGAAAGCCCTTGGCCAGTTCATCCACCCGCCGGTCAAATTCCCCGTAGGTAAAACGGAGATCCCTATCGGCATAGATAAGAAAATCCCGGTCAGGCTGAACCTGCGCTTTTTCCCTTAGAAGGCCGCCCAGGGTCGTTTCCAAGTATTCCACGTTCTTTCCTTACAGGGGAGCGTAAATCACCGCCAGGATCCGGGCCGGCCCGGCGGTGGCGGATAAGACCCGGTGGGGTACGATGGAATCGTAGTAGACCGAATCCCCCGCTTCAAGGATATGGGTATCCCTGCCGTATTCCAGAGAAAGCTTCCCCGAAAGGACATAGATAAATTCCTCCCCCTC
>JAISOR010000049.1 GCA_031275535.1 Treponema sp.
GCCCAGTATGTAAGCGACGGGGACGAGGTGTTCCCCGCGGTCTATGCGCCGGGGAAGATCCGGGTGGACCGAAGCTCCCTGCCCCTGCGGGCGCCCGGACAATTCCGGGTTGCGGAAACGGATGAGGGGATCATCAGCCTGCGCTGGCAGAACACCAACGGGGGCCGGACCGCCGGGTATAATCTGCGGATTCGGGATAAGGATGCGGAAACGGAATATGTATGGTATACGGGAAACATCACCTCCCTCACCCTGCCGGGGTACCAGGCGGGGCAGAACCTCTCCTTTGCGGCGGCATCCGTAGACGATGCCCTTCGGGAAAGCCCCTACACCGAGGCGGTGGATATTCTGGCCGGACAGAAGCGGCCGGACTTTAACCGGCCCGTAATAGGGGAACCCCGCATCCGGGCCCGGGGGCTTACCGGGGGATTTACGGAGGGGACTATCAAGGTTGATATCGCCTCCTACCGGGAAAGCCCGGATTCATCGGGGTACCTCATGGCCCGCTACGCGGGCGAAGAGGATGCGCCCCATTTAATGAACCTGCGTTTTGGAGGGCCGGTAAAGATTACGGGAAGCACCGTGGAAATTCCCTGGTACATGGGAATTCCCGACGCCATGAATCCCGGGATCTACGAGTATGCCGGGGAAGTTATTAATGAAGCTAACGGGGCCCTAAGCGCCCCCTTTACCCTGGAACTGACAATACGCTGGCCGGGGCCGGAGATCCTCTCGGTAGAACCGGAGGAGATAAACGGAAGGGACGGACAGACCCTGACCATCTACGGAAGCGGATTTGTCCCCGGCACAAAGGTTATCTGGCAGGGAGAAGAGCTGGTCCTGGCCGGGCAGGGAAATTCCTCGATCATCCTGGAAGCCCTGCTGCCGCCCCAAACCCGGGCCGGCGCTTATACGCTCACCGTGGCCGGCCCCGATAATCAGCGGGCCTCATACCCGGTAGAGGTGGTGCTGCCCGATTGGAACCTTACCCTCTATACCAGGACCGCGGAGACTATCCCCGGAGGATCCCTCTTGTATCCCCTGGGGGTCACCGGCATAGATGGCTTTGAAGATACCGTATCCTTCCGGGTCCGGGAGCAGCCCCCGGAATTGGATGTTTCCCTGCCGGTAATTCCGGCGGGAAAGACCGGCGCCGTGGGTATCCGGGTCCGGGAAGACGCGGCCCCCGGCTCCTATAGCACGATCCTGGAAGGGGGAGAGGGGAAGGTCTTTGAACTCGTGACCATTGTCCGCGAAGATCCTCCCGGGCCGCACCTGGTAAGCCTCTCCCCCCCATCGGCCTATCCGGGAATGGAGATCCATCTCTATGGCTACGGATTGGGGGCCTCGGGCGTCCTGTATCTCAACGACCAGGCCCTGGAAATTACCCGGTGGTCCGGGGAGGAAATAGTTTTTACCCTTCCCGGCACGGGGACCAGCGGCCTTATCCATGCGGCCGCCCCCGGAGGTATCAGTAACAGCCTGCCCATTACGGTGCGAAACCGGGGCTTTAGCCTGCACCCCGGGTCCCACCATGTGGAACTGAGCGCGGGGAAGGACGCCGTCATTCCCATATACATTACCGGCTATGCGGATACGGTGAATCTCCGGGCGGAAAGCGAAGGCCCCCTGGGGCTCAGTCTGGACCGGATCTCCCTGGAACCTAATGGGACGGTGAACCTGACGATTCGGGCCGGTAATGCCGCCGGGAACGGCGTCCGGAAGGTGCTGATCCAGGGCAGCAGCGGGAATTTTGAGGCCGGTGCGGAAATTACGGTACATATAGGGGACTCCTTTGCCATTGAAACAAGCGGCCTGCCCGAAGGATTGGTGGACGTATCTTACTATGCAAAATTGAAGGAAAAGAACGCCGCCGGTGAAACAGAGTACCGGGTAAGCGGCGGCGCTCTGCCTCCGGGATTTGTCCTCAATCCCCAGGGGGAACTCAGCGGCCGGACCTCCCTGCCGGGCCAGTACAAGGTAACTATTGAGGCCAGGGATGGGGCCGGCAGGACGGACGCCCGGGACTTTGTGATATTAATCGTGGAAGAGCCCTGGGGCCAGGCCGGAAAAGACGGCGGACAGAGCAGGGCCGTTGGGGCGGAACTGCCCGCGGAGAGGCAAAGGGCCTGGTCTTTTGACGGCAAGGAGCCGGTAACACAGCTCCTTGCGGCGGAGGATCGGATCATTGCCCTCTCCGGCAAGGGGATTACCGCGGTACAGGCAAAGACCGGGGATTTCGTATGGGCCAGGCCGGGGACCTACCGGGAAATGGTCTATGCCGGGGCTGCCCTGTACGCCCTTACCGGCTCGGGCGTCCTGGAGACCCTGGATCTAAACATCGGCACCCTCCTGTGGACCAGGGACGGCATCCGTTCCCTGAGTACGGATGGGACAAAGATCCTGGCGGACACCGGTTCCGCCCGCTTAGTAATAGACGCCGCCCGGGGAACCCTTCTGGAACGGCTGGACCGGTCCGGGGATATTCCCGGAAAGATGCTATGGAAGAACGGCGTCATGTACGAAATAGGGGAGACCGGGCTTATCCCCGTATATGGGGAGGCCCTTCCCTGGGACGGGGGGGAACGGATCCTGGCCGCCGTGGCGGATACGGAGGGCGTTCTTGTGGCCACAGAAAAGAGCCTTATCTTCTTGGACCGGGACAACCGGGAACTTAAACGGATCGCCCGTCCTTCCTCCGAAGAGGGGGCCGCCGGGAATGGGGAGCTTGAACTTTCCCTGACCGGGGACGGGGCCTTGATCCTGGATACGGGGTACCTGAGTGAATACCGCCGGGAGGATCTCGTGCTGCGGTGGCGGCGGCCCGCCTCCGGTTCTATGGCGGCCGGTAAGGAGAAGGCGGCCCTGGCCGGTACGCAGGGGCTGATGGTCCTTAACCGGTATACCGGCGAGACCATCTGGGGGGATGAAGAACCCTATGCCGGTTTTGTATTGTACCGGGAGAAGATATTTGCCGCCGGGACCCAGGGCCGCATCGACGCCTTTACGGGCCCCGCAAATATCCA
The DNA here is from genome assembly GCA_031275535.1 of Treponema sp. The sequence goes on from JAISOR010000049.1 coordinate 3,027, forward strand.
TGCCCCCGATACGGTGATACAGATCCGGCCCGAAGCTCCCAACGGGGAGAATGGCTGGTATACCCTGAACCCGGCCGTCCAAATTGTAAGTACCGACCGGGAAACCTATGTGGAGGAAACCAAAATAGGGCAGGGTGACGGAACCTGGGAAGACGCCTCCGAACCGGTGATCCTTGAAGATGGTGAACAACAGATCCGGGCCTATGGCGTTGACAGCCGGGGGCTGAGGGGAGAGGAAGCGCTGCTCTATGTTAAGGTTGATACAAGGCCGCCGGAAAGTACCTATGCCCTTCAGGAACTGTCCCCGGAACCCGCTTCCGGCACACCGGCGGCGGAGGAGTCCGGCAGCGGCTGGCATAAGCTGCCGGTATTGATCAGCCTGGAAGGAAAAGACAGCCTGTCGGGGCTTGACCGGATTTGGACCTCCCGGGGGGTCTATGGGGAGCCCGTGCTCTTTGCGGGGCAGGGGATACATACCTTTACCTGGTATGCCATAGATCGGGCGGGAAACCGCGAAGCCCCCCGGAGCTGCGAGATCAAGATTGATTTTGAGGCTCCCCATACGGAAATCAGGGCCTCCTATGATAAGGGTATCTGCCAGGTGGAGATCTCCGCTCCGGACAGACATTCGGGGACCGCGCTTATTGAATACCGGATTAACGGAGGCGGGGTGGAACAATACCATGAACCGCTGATATTCATGCAGCAGGGGGCCTACCAGATACAGTACCGGGCGGCGGATAGGGCCGGAAACTACGGACCCTGGCAGACCGGTGATATTTGGGTAAGCCCGAATCAGGTGGGGGGGTCCCTGATAGCCTCCGCCTCAATAAATGGCCTGGGCCGTTTGATTATGTACCATGCCCGGAACGGTATGCCCGTGGTGGAAATTCCCGGAACGGAAAATCCCGAATTTGACCGGGACCGGCAGGAGGCTATGATACATCTCCCCTCGTATACTCTGGGGGGAGAATACATACTCTGGAAAGAGGAGGATATTTCTGCCGGGGAGGAGGCGAAAATTCATTTCCAGGTAACCCAGGATGTTACGGTCTATCTGTTCTTACCCCGGAGCGCCGCGGTGCCGGCGGGGTGGAGTTTTGTGGAAGCTAATGTGGGGATCAACAGGATCTACTATCCCGGAGGGACCGGGGTATACATGAGACGGTACTATGGCGGCGACTGGGTTGAATTAGCCGGTACCCCGCCGGGGAGCCTGCCGCCGCTGATCCTGGTCCAGGAACGGGGCAGCATCTTTGCGGAAATAGTAATCCGCCGGGAGGAGGAGCAGAACAAGGACGCGGGGAGGGGATGGGCCTTTTATCCGGAGGCGCTTATTACTCCCTGGCAGTATAGCCGGAAGCTGCCTTTAAGAAAACGGTGGTTCGTAAACACCGGTGATGGATGGACCCCCCTGGAAGGAAACCGCTGGGAACCCCCGCCGGATCCCGCGGGGGATTCCGAAGAAGGCTCCCCGGGGGCTTCCGCGGAATACGCCGGTCCGGGGTATCTGCGGTTCAGGCTGGAAGTCTATACACCGGATGGTTCGGTCGAATACCGGACGGAAAAAACCATGGATAGCGCCGGTTTGTTATGAGCCGGTAATATCCCAGATCTCTTCAAGCCCTTCGACAACATGGTCCGCCTCTTGTCGAAGGGCGTTTATTTTTTCGGGCCAGGCCCGGCGGATGTATTCGGTGGTGAGTACCGTGGTCATCCCCGCTTCTTTAGCGCCCCGCAGTTCTCCGTGTCCGCCGTCGCCCACGTAGAGGCATTGGTCCGCCCCTGTCCCCAGCCGTTCCAGGGCCATGCGAAATATCCGGGGGTCCGGTTTGAGGAGCCCCACCTCGTAGGAAAAGATGGCCGCATCAAAGGAACGGCTTAGGGCGGAACCACGCCAGTGATAAATATCCGCCACATCCGCATTGCTGATAAGGGCGGTCTTGAATCCCCGGTCCCGAAGTTTTTGTAAGAGGGCCATGTTTTTGGGCGCCACCCCGTAGATTGCCCGCCTAATCCGCTCCACCCTGGCTTCGGCGGCCCGGCGCAGCAGGGGTTCGGGAACATCCAGCCCCCGCAGGATATGCCGCATCATCTCGCAGGGGTCCCGGATCTTTCCGCAGCCCCGGATCGCGTAATCCACCGCATTGCGTTCCTCAAAATCCCGGCGGTCCATCCCCAGCACCGAATATTCGCTTTCCTGCCCGGGGGCCAGGTCCAGGGGATCGATGAGGGTAAAGAAAAGATCAAAGATAAGGGCCCTAATGCCGGTCATTTTGAATCCGGGCTTTTTGCCCTAGGAGTTTGTTGCGCTTCGCGCATGAAACCTCCAAAAATCGCCGATTAGGCGATTTTTTACCTTGCAAACTCCGTAAGGAGCCCATTTATCGTGGTTTTTGTGTCTTTTTTCACTGGAAAAAGACACAAAAACCTACAAGTGCAACAGGCTCCTAGAGCTTCCGGGACCCCGGCTTTACCGGGGGGATCCCCTGTTTGCAGAGTTCACAGGATTCGGCGTCCCAGTTTCCCGCCTCCACCCGGCAGGCCGCGTAGAGGGGCCAGGAGAGCGGCGTTTCCCCGGCCCGGCGATCCACCAGGCAGGCCAGGGCGGCAATTCGGGCGCCCCGGGCTTCCAGAACCGCGGCGCTTTCGGCGGAGGATTTTCCGGTGGTAACCACGTCCTCGGCAATGAGGATCCGTTCTCCGGCCCTTACCGTAAAGCCCCGGCGCAGGGCCATGGCCCCCGTATCATCCCGCTCGGTAAAAAACGCCGGAAGCCCAAGCTGCCGTCCCAGTTCGTAGGCCACGATAATCCCCCCCATGGCGGGGCCCGCTATGGCGTCGATGGCGAGTTTTCCCGCCGCCATATCCGCCCGTATACGTTCCGCCGCCCGGGCCAGGGCGGCGGCGGCCCGGTCGGGGTATTGCAAAAGCCGGGCGCACTGGAAATACCGGTCCGAATGGCGGCCCGAAGACAGGAGAAAATGTCCTTCCAACATGGCCCCGGACTCTCTGAGCAGGTCGATAATATCCTTCATGGCCTAGAGCATACCCGGAACACGCGGGAATCACAAGGGAGAAGAAGTGTTAAGAGTGAAGAGTTGAGAGTGAAGGAGTGAAGAATGAAGAGTGGCGGGGCGGGCTGGTGCCCTTTTCCGGTGCCAGGCACCAAAACCTGGTGCCCCCTCTTCCCCCATAATAAGGAAAGGCCGGGCAATGTTTTGCGTGTATCCGGGATACTCCGGAGAAAAGCACCGGTACGGTGGAGAAAAACCTGGTGGGGTGGCATCAGACCAAGGTCTGTCAGACCAAGGTCTGTCGGACCAAGGTCCGGTGTCAAAGCCATAGGGGGGACCCTCTGGGGGGTCCCCCCTATGGCTTTGACAGCCGCCACGCCCTGAAAAGCACGTGATAACGTGTTGATGAAAAAAGGCAGCATCTCCCCCGCGCAAGCGGGTTCTTTAGGCCCCGTAAAAGCCGCTGTTCCGAATAAGGCATCAGGCCGG
>JAISOR010000064.1 GCA_031275535.1 Treponema sp.
TGCCATGGTAAACCCCATTTGTTCCTCCAGACTCAGTCTGGAAAGAGTGTGTCCCCATGGTTAGATTTTTACATGGCGCAAACCTTCCCCTATGGTTAGATTTAACGTGGCGCAATTCGTGTACTTGAGTATTACCGGTTTTTTTTGTACTATAATAATATAGGATGATAAGACATTGAGGGCAAAAGCGTTGCTTCTGAAAACTCCGGTTTTTAGGGGTTCCCTTGATTAATTTCAGTAATCTTTTTTACGTTAAATAGTGGTTTTGGAAGGAGTTCCAATGAAGGTAGAAGAACTAAAACACGCGGGTTTAAAAAAGTGGGTTGAGGAAGCCATGGCCCTCATGTCCCCCGATTCGGTCGAAGTATGTGACGGAAGCCAGGCTGAATACGACAGGATGATCAAAATCACCATCGACAGCGGGCTTGCCACCCCATTAAATCCCCAAAAATTGCCGGGTTGTGTACTGTTCCGGTCGGATCCCTCCGATGTGGCGCGGGTGGAAAACCGTACCTATATCGCATCCCAAAAAGAGGAAGACGCGGGTCCCACCAATAACTGGATAGACCCCGCGGAGCTTAAAAAGGTCATGACCGATCTCTACAGGGGGTCCATGAAGGGCCGGACCATGTATGTAATCCCCTTCTCCATGGGTCCCGTGGGCTCGGATATTGCCAAGATTGGGGTGGAGATCACCGATTCTCCCTATGTGGTGGCCAATATGCATATCATGACCCGGGTCGGCCTTAAGGTGCTGGATGTGTTGGGCGCCGCGGGTTACTATGTGCCCTGTTTCCATTCCGTAGGGAAGCCCCTGGGGCCCGGAGAAAAGGATAACGGCAAATGGCCCTGCGCCCCCCTGGATAAGAAGTACATTTCCCACTTCCCCGAAACCAGGGAAATCTGGTCCTACGGTTCCGGCTATGGCGGAAATGCCCTGCTGGGGAAAAAATGCCTGGCCCTGCGGATCGCCTCCGTATTGGCCCGGGACGAGGGCTGGCTGGCGGAACACATGCTCATCCTCAAAATCACCAACCCCCAGGGGGAGGTAAAGTACATCACCGGCGCCTTCCCTTCGGCCTGTGGCAAGACCAACCTGGCCATGCTCATCCCCACCCTTCCGGGCTGGAAGGTGGAAACCGTGGGGGACGATATTGCCTGGATGAAATTCGGCGCCGACGGCCGGCTTTACGCCATCAACCCCGAGGCGGGCTTCTTTGGGGTCGCGCCGGGGACCAATAACGATTCCAACCGGAACGCCATGGAGACCATCAAAAAGAACACCATCTATACCAACGTGGCCCTTACGGAAGACAAAAATGTATGGTGGGAAGGGATCGGCTACGACGCTCCGGGGAAGCTCATCGACTGGACCGGCAATGAATGGATCCAGGACAAGGGCAACAAAGAGCAGAAACCGGCGGCCCATCCCAATTCCCGCTTTACCGGCCCCGCCAGGCAGTGTCCGGTTATCGCCAAAGAATGGGAGGACCCCAAGGGGGTGCCCATCAGCGCCTTCCTCTTCGGCGGACGGCGGCCTAAGACCATCCCCCTGGTAAACCAGGCAAAAAGCTGGGTCCACGGGGTCTTTATGGGCTCCATCGTGGGCTCCGAAGTAACCGCCGCGGCTCTGGACCTTAAGGCGGGAACCATCCGGCGGGACCCCTTTGCCATGCTCCCCTTCTGCGGCTACCACATGGGGGACTACTTCAAACACTGGATCAAACTTGGTCAAAGCCATGACGAATCCAAGCTCCCCAAGATATTCTTTGTCAACTGGTTCCGCAAGAACGATGGAGGTAAATTTATATGGCCCGGCTACGGGGAAAATTCCCGGGTCCTGGCCTGGATCTTCGACCGCTGCGCCGGTACGGGCAAGGCGGTTGATACCCCCATCGGCTTCCTCCCGACCCCGGACGCTATCGCCCGGCCGGAGGGGGTAAGCGAAGAAGACATGAAGGAGATCCTCAAGGTTGATATTGAAGGCTGGAAGGCGGAAATTGCCGATGTCCGGCAGAACCACTATCCCAAGTTTGGAGACAAGCTCCCCAAAGAACTCTACGACGAACTGAGCGCCATAGAAAAAAGGCTTGGGTCCTGATAATTCCCCCCGGGGCCGGAACTCCCGGCTCCGGGGTATTTTGCCCCCTACTCAATCACCACCGAATTTCCGGAACGGTCAAAATGGGTCCGAAACCGGGGGAGGTAGTGGATGCCGGTACTCACCGTGGCCTCCCCGGTAAAGCGGTAACGGACCTGTTTAAGGGCGATAACCTGATCCAGCAGGTCCCGCCGCATGTTGATAAAATTCATCACCAGAAAGAGTTCCGTCTCCGCCGCGCCCCCCGGGGGGATATAGAGGATATCCTGCTCCTGCCCGTCGGCCCAGAAACGGCCGCCGCCGTAGAGCTCATAGTTTAGGGCGGAAAGCTCCACGGGGAAGTAGTTGGGGTTCTCGACCCGCAGGTTTACCTTAAAACGGGTATTGATCAGTTCCGCCTTCTTAACGGCAATGGCGGTAATGATAAATTCCGGTTCCCGGATGGGGGGGAAAAGCGCTTCCGCCGAGGCCAAAACCCGGAGGGATTCCCCGGAATCAAAGATAAAACCGAGGTCCAGGCTAAGGCCGGCCCGGTATTCCTCCTGTTTAAGGGTGCCGGAGCCGGGAATATCCGCCAGGACCAGGTCCAAGCGGACCGGAAAGGTCCGGGAAGCATGGGCGGCCAGAAGGGTGTCCTGGGGCTCAAAGTCAAGGAAGACCCCCTCCTCCGGGGCGCCGCCGTTCAGAAGCGCCCGCCATTCCCGGAGCCTGATACGGGCCCCGGAGGAACGGAGGTTTTCCACGGAAAGAAGAAAATGCAAGGAAAGGCGTCCGGGCTCCTCCGCTTCCACCCTGTCAAAGGCCAGGGAAACCCCCGGGGCCTGGGGGGGAACCGGCGGCTGGGGCGGTTCCCCGGTAGCGCAGGACAGACAGAAAAAGAAGCCCAGGAGAAGGGGAACGCAAAGGGACACCGCTTTGAAATTGCTCATACCTTAATAGTATCGTCATGTTTTGTAAGAACTTTCACCGGCAGGGTAACCGCATTATAACTTTTTTAAAGGAGAGACAGATTTGTATGGTAGTGCTTTGTAATATCTAGGAGCCTGTTGTAATTGTATGGAAATTTACAAGAGAAGAATACCGGAATTTTAACCACGGCGAAGAAGGCGAAGAGGAAATAAAACCCATAATGTATACCTCATTTCGCCTTCCTCCTTCACCTTATGCTCATTATTATCGGCAACTTTTAAAAAAAACTTCATAATGCGGTTGCCTTGGGAAGCGGCGGCGGATTTTACCGATGAATAGTAGTAGTATATAAGTGTCTCCGTAAGTCCGCCACAAGCGGGTGCCCGTCCCAAGCGGGTGGGACCGCCACTTGATGAGGCGGCGTTGTGGCCTCATCTGCCACCCGGTTCTGCCGATGCGGAACCGGGCATTTTCTGCCTATAATTGAGCGCAACTCGTCATACGTCCAGCTATACAACTTGCCGGGGTGTTCAAAATAGCAGGTAAAACAGCCTTTCCCGGTACGCCCTTTCAACTCTCCGGCGAT
>JAISOR010000112.1 GCA_031275535.1 Treponema sp.
GACGGTGGTCGTCCGAATCGATATGGCAAACCGCCTGGCCGGGCCCAGTGCGGAGCATCTATTTGGGACCGATGAGCTGGGGCGGGATCTTTTTGCCCGGATCATTTACGGGGCGCGGATATCCCTTTCCATTGGTTTTTTGGCGGAACTGGCCGCCCTGGTTCTGGGGATGCTTTTCGGCGCGGTCAGCGGATATTATGGCGGAAAGATCGACAACGGCATTATGCGGGTGATGGACGTGTTTATGGCGATCCCCAGCCTGCTTTTGTCCATCGCCATGGTCACCGCCTTTGGGACCAGCAGTTTTGTGCTTATCATGGCGATTGCCATTTCCGGCATCCCGAGCCTTTCCCGGGTGGTCCGGGCCCAGGTGATGGGCGTTAAGGAACAGGAATATGTCGAAGCGGCCCGGGCCCTGGGGGCCAATGATCTGATCATCGTGGTAAAATATATCATCCCCAATATTATGTCCCCCATTATTGTCCAGGTGGCCCTGGATGTGGCGGGCTGCATCATGACGGTCAGCTCCTTGAGTTACCTTGGCCTGGGAGTACCGCCCCCGGCCCCGGAATGGGGAGCCATCCTCAGCACCGGCCAGACCTATATCCGGGACGCGTGGAACATCACGGTGTTTCCGGGGCTGATGATCGTGGTAACCATCATCGCCCTTAACCTGGTGGGCGATGGGCTGCGGGATGCCCTGGACCCGAAGATGAAACGGTAAGGCGGAAAAGATGGAGACCTCCACCCAAAAAATTCTGGAAATCAGGGATCTTCGGATCCGTTACCATACCGATAACGGGATCGTTCACGCGGTAAACGGGGTAAGCCTTTCCGTTGACCCGGGGGAAACCCTGGGGCTGGTGGGCGAAACCGGGGCGGGAAAAACCACCACCGCCCTGGGAATCCTGCGGCTGCTGCCGGACCAGGTGGGCCGTTTGGAGGGGGGGAGCATCTTTTTTGACGGCCAGGACATGGGTTCCTTAAACGATGAGGAACTGCGGAAGAAACGGGGGAATGAGCTGTCCATGATATTCCAGGACCCCATGACCGCCCTTAACCCGGTGCTGACCGTGGGAGATCAGATAGGCGAAGTTATCCGGGTCCATCAGGATATATCCCCGGGCCGGGCGATGGAATTGGCCGGGGAAATGCTGGAACTGGTGGGCATTCCCGCGGCGCGGCTCTATGAATACCCCCATCAGTTTTCGGGGGGCATGAAACAGCGGGTGGTTATTGCCATCGCCCTTGCCTGCCGGCCCAAACTGCTGATCGCCGACGAGCCCACCACCGCCCTGGACGTAACCATCCAGGCCCAGGTGCTGGAGATGATCAGCAAACTCAAGGCCGAAATAAATACCGCCATGCTTTTAATTACCCACGACCTGGGGGTAGTTGCCCATACCTGCGACAGGGTGGCCATCATGTACGCCGGGGAAATAGTCGAATACGGCTCCCTGGAACAGGTTTTCGACGCCCCCGCCCATCCCTACACCCTTGGCCTCTTTGGTTCCATCCCGGATATTAGCCGGGAACTGCGGCGGCTGACCCCCATAGAGGGGCTGATGCCGGATCCCTTTAACCTGCCCCGGGGCTGCGTTTTTGCGGAACGGTGCCGCTTTGCCGCGGGGCGCTGCGGCGAAGAAAAGCCGCCGGAGCTGGATATTGGCGGCGGACACCGGACCCGCTGCCTGTTTCCGGTAAGGGCCGGCGGTTCCGCCCCGGCGGGAGGCAATTGATGGAAAAGCCCGGAACGGTCCCCCTGCTGGAGGTGCGGCGCCTTAAAAAGTATTTTGATACCCCCCAGGGCAAACTGCACGCCGTGGATGAACTGGATTTTTCCATTCCCCGGGGCGAAACCCTGGGCATTGTGGGGGAAAGCGGCTGCGGTAAAACCACCGTGGGGCGGACCATTATGCTCCTGCACCAGCCCACCGGGGGGGAGATTATCTTTGACGGCGAAAACATTACGGGGTATTCAAAAAAACAGATCAAGCCCCTGCGCCGCCGGATGCAGATCATATTCCAGGATCCCTTTTCATCCCTGAATCCCCGGATGACCGTATTTGAGGCCATTGCCCATCCCCTGGTGTTAAACGGTCTTTACAAAAACAACAACGCCGCGGAGGAGCGGGTGCTGCGCTTGATGGAGATGGTGGGCCTGTCCCGCCGGTTGATCAATACCTACCCCCATGAGCTTGACGGCGGGCGCCGCCAGCGGATCGTTATCGCCCGGGCCCTGTCGCTGGAACCGGAATTTATCGTCTGCGACGAGCCCGTTTCCGCCCTGGATGTTTCCGTGCAGGCCCAGATCTTAAACCTGCTGCAGGACCGGCAGGAAGACATGGGGCTTACGTATATGTTTATCACCCATAATCTGGCGGTGGTTAAACACCTTTCCAACCGCATTGCCGTCATGTACCTGGGGCAGATCGTCGAGACGGCCTCCTCGCGGGAGCTTTTTGCCCGGCCCCTGCACCCCTATACCCGGGCGCTCATTTCGGCCATACCGGTGGCCAATATCCACGCTGAACAAAAACGTATCTTACTCCGGGGGGAAATAAGCTCCCCCATAAATCCCCCGCAGGGCTGCCGGTTTGCCAAACGCTGCGTGTTTGCCGAACCGGGCTGCGCCGAATCCGACCCGCCCCTGGAAACGGCGGAGCCGGGGCATCAGGCCGCGTGCTTCCGCTGGCGGGAACTGGCCGCGTATCCGGCGGAGCGTTCCGCCGGCCCTGCCCCCAAGGAGGCCGCGGATGCGGATAATTGAGGGCGCCGAGATTACCCGGATCCTGGATGAAAAAAGCTGTATCGAAGTGATGAAAAAGACCCTGATCGCCCTGGAGGAGGGCCGGGGCATCCAGTTTCTGCGCACCCCCCACCAATTACCCGGCGGCGGCATTTTTGCCTTTATGCCCGCCTGGCTGGATGGGGACTGCTTTGGCGCCAAGGTCCTGACGGTGTTTCACGGGAATCAGGCCGCCGGATATCCCTCCCACCAGGGCTTTGTGCTGCTTTTTGAGGGACGCCGCGGCAGCCCCCTGGCCCTGCTTGACGCGACTGCCATTACCCGGATCCGTACCGGGGCGGTCAGCGCGGCGGCCACGGACCTGCTGGCAAAAAAGGACGCGGGCCGCCTGGCGCTTTTGGGCTGCGGTGAGCAGGCCCATTCGCACCTGCGGGCTATCCGCCATGTCCGGGCCCTTTCGCTGGTAACGGTTTGGGACATCGATCCCTCCCGGAGCGAAGCCTTTGCCCGGTCCATGGCCGCCGAAACGGGCCTGCGGGTTGAGGCCCGGCCCGGCCCCCGGGAAGCCCTGGAGGGGGCGGACATTATCTGTACCCTTACCCCTTCCCAAACACCCATCCTGGAAGCCCCCTGGGTAGAGGCGGGGGCCCACATCAACGCCGTGGGGGCCTGCCGGCCAAAGGACCGGGAACTGCCCTCGGCCTTGGTGGCCCGGGCCCGGGTATACGGCGATTCCCGGGACTCGGTACTCCATGAGGCGGGGGATTTCCTAATCCCCCTGGGCGAGGGCTTATTCGGGGAGGAGCATCTGCGGGGAACCATCGGCGGCCTTGCCCTGGGGCGGATACCGGGGCGGACCGACGGCGGGGACATCACCATCTTTGAAGCCCTGGGGCTTGCCGCGGAAGATATAGCCGCCGCCGGGTATGTATACGCCGCCCTTCAAGCCGCCCCATAATCCGGCAATTGGCTTTTACCTGCTAGTAGGTGTTTTCGTCCATGGCCTGGAAACGGCGGCGGACCTCTTCCAAAAGGGCCAGCTCCCGGAGGATGGTTTTTTCGTAATCCAGGGACTTATCCTCGATCCGCCCCGCTTCGTCTTCCCAGAACTGGACCCGCTTCAGGTTGATAAACCGGAAGCGCCGGTCCAGGGCCTTGGCGGCCCAGTCCCGGGCGTCCTTCCAGTAATAGAGGGCGGTGCGGAAGCAGGTTTCCGCGGTTTCCAGGCTCTCCAGGTTCTGCTCTTTCCAGGGGGCGTTGTAAAAATAGGCGTTCCGCTTGTTCCACTTGTTTCCCAGAAAAAGGTACTGTTCTATGAGTTTGAGGTTCAGGTGCATCATAAAAAGGTAGCGGTATTTTTCCCACTGAATTTCGTCCTCGATCAGGGCCAGGGCATAGAGGGGATTGGCAAAGTCCGCGTTAATCGCCTTTTCCAGCCAGTAGATGTTTTCCATGGTGTCGTCGGGGTATTGGATATAATGCAGATGGTAGAGCCTGAAATATTGCTCCTTGTACTGCACATAGTAGGCCCCTAAACCCGGCGCCGGGAGGGCCAGAAGGAAGGCCCCCAAAACCAGCGCCGCTATTTTTCGTCCCCCGTGCCTCATCCCTGCCTTATTCTCCGCCTTTAAGGTTCATCCCTTTTACTATCGGCAGATTTTCCAGAACCCTCCATACCGCCTCCGCCACTTCTTCCTGCGGCATGGACGCGTCTATGGAGTGGACCCGGACCCCCTGATCCGCATACCAGGGAAGCAGGGCCCCGTAGCGCTCCCGGACCGCCCTTTGAAAATCCGGATACTCGTAAATATCCCGGGAGGGCCGTTTTTCCATCCGTTTAAGGGCAAGCTCGGGATCAACATCAAAATAAAGGAGGGCCTCCGGCAGGGGAAACCCGGCGTTCAGGGCCCTGGGGAGCTCCTCCCCGCAGGTGATCCCCTGGTAGACCAGGGATGAAAGGACATAGCGGTCGGAGATCACCAGCTCCCCCCTCCGGGCCCGCCCGATTATCCCCCCCTCCCCATAGAGATGTTCATGCCGGTCCGCCGCAAAGAGCCGCGCCAGGGTCTCCCCTTGCAGGGACAGTTCCCCCCCCAGGGCTTTGCGGATCAGGACCCCTATGGGGCCGCCGGTAGGTTCGCAGGTGTTATATAATAGAGGGAGGGACGCGCCGGGGGCGTCAAAACGCCGCCGGATCAGGGCCAGTTGGGTAGAGGTTCCGCTCCCGTCATTGCCCTCAAGGACGATAAAATTTTGTATAATTATCATAGTGATGTTTGTTATACCATAGGGAAGGTAGAGAGACAATTCTGCCGATACAGATAATGAGGGATACTCTTTTACAAGGATAATGGGTGATTAGGATCTCGAAAAAAGAAACCGGTACGATCAAAAAAGAAAGGGTTTACCGTATAGTTCGTTTTAGTATACAACTTCTCGTCTTCCTGGTCCTGGTTGCCCTAACCACCCTGCTGCTGCGGCCCCTGCAGCTCACCATGCAGAGCCGGATGACCGAACTCCGGGACTGGCTGCTGGCCCGGGCCGAAGCGGTTATTGACCGGAAAATAGAATACGGGGCCATGGGGCCCTCCATCTTCGGCACGCTGGATATCCGGAATATCCGAATCTATGGGGACGGGGAGGCCCTGCTTACCATCGCCCGGTTTCGGCTTTCCTATTCCCTCTGGGATCTTCTCCGGGGGCGGCTCCCGGAGGCCCTCCGCTCCATCCGGCTCGACCGGCCCGTCCTTACCCTGGACCCGGAACGGGACGCCGATTTGCGGGCCCTCTTCTCCCCCTCGGGCGGGGCCGGGCAGGACCTCCCGCCCCTGCCGGAAAACTTCCGGCTGAGGATCCGGAACGGCGCGGCCGCCATCAACACCAATGGAAATTACTTCCGTTCCGAAGGAATCGCCTTTGACGGTTCTATCCGGGGCGGACGCATCGTCTTTCAGGGCCGCTTGAACGCCGAGACCTCCCTGGCCGGTCTGCCGGGGCCCATGGTAACCCGCATGTCCGGCCGCGTTGCGGGGGAATTGTCCTCCGACTTCAGGAGCGGGAACCTCAATATGAGTATTCCCTCCCTACAGGGGGACCGTTTTAGATTGAACCCCCTGACCTTTAACCTAAGCCTGGGGGAAAACCGGCTTGAACTCAGGAAGATAAACGATCTCCTGCCCTTTGATTTCTATGTCAGTTACGAGTTTGATTCGGACCGGATCTCCGCATCCTTCAGGGCCGAAGATTTCCGGATCCGGGATCTCTTGTCCTTTACCGGGCCCTGGCGGGCCTATAATCCCTGGCTTGCGGCGCAGGCCTCGGGATCCGCGTCCTTCCGCAGCTCGCCGGAAGAGGGACGCTCCTATGGGCTCGATCTTTCCGGCCTCATACCCTCCCCATCCGCGGGGACCATCTCTTTTGCCGTCGCCGGCCGGGGCGATGGGGAGTATATCGGGTTTGAACGGTTTTATTTTCAGTTTCCCCAGGGGGAGTTTCGTTTTTCCGGCGGCGTGGGGCTTAATCCCCTGGCGCCAAACGGGGTTGTTTCCCTTTCCAATCTCAGCCTTACCGGGGACGGAATGGCGGACGCCAAACTGAGCATCAACACCTCGGGCCGGTCCATTAACCTGTTCGGGGAAAACGTCTCCCTGGGGCCGGTGTTTTTATCCGCCCTGAACGGGGACATCCAAATGGAGGATGACGGGTTTACCTTTGCCCTTTCGGCCCTGCGGTTTCGGGACATTGAATCCTATGAGAATGTCCGCCTTAGTTCCCTTTCCCTGGATGGTTCCTTTGATACTAATCCCCGCCATTTACAGGGAAGCCTCTCCCTGGACGCCTTTTCCCTGGCGGATATGCTGGACATGACCCGCCCCTTTGTTTCCTCCCGGGAACTGCCCTTTTTTATCACCGGCATTGTTGAGGATCTGGCCATTACCACGGAGGTATTTGTCAATACCGATTTTGAGCATATCCTGTATAACGCGCCCCAGATGGTCATAGCCTACGAGGGGGGGCGGAATCTCTTTGCCCTCCTTTCCGTATCCGGTACGGACCGGCGTTTTGAGTTGAACGAAGGCCGGATCGTCTGGGAAGAAGGGGGGGCGGAAGCCTCGGGGTATGCGGATTTTTCAAACCTCAATGACATATCCTTTTCCCTCAGGACCGCGTACAAGGATCTGTCCTATTATCTGGAGGGGGTGGTCCTGGACCGGCGGTCCCTGAGCGTCCAGGGTTCCTACGGCCTCCAGGCCTATATCAGTACCACCGATCTGGGCGGATATTCGGGCTATATCGAGGCCTCGGCCATTCCGGTTCCCTTTCGGAACCAGTTTGCCCGGTTAAGCCTGCTCACGTCCCTGCGCTACGATTCCCCGGATTTTTGGTCCCTGGATATTGAGAATCTGGAGATCCAGGATCTGGCGATTCCCGCTTCGCCGGTAACTTCCATGCGTATATCCGGCGGGATAAACCAGGACGGGGCCGCCTTCCCCCGGATCTTCTTCGATGACGGCAGGGGGATCCTTTCCGGCCAGGCCGAGGCGTCCTGGGGCCGGGGCTTTACCAATCCCTCGGGTCTTATCACCATCAGCGACCAGGAGGGGATCGAAAATTACCGGATCCAGGGGACCTATCATGGAGGGTATTTGGATGTTTTTGCCGAGGGTTCCCAGCTCCAGTTAAGCCGGTGGATACAGAATGCCCATAACGCCCTTGCATCGGGGAACATGCGCCTTATCTGGCATTCCCCGGGCTCATATTCCGTGTCCATGAACATCACCAGCCTTTCCGCCAGGAACGGCGACACCCGGATAGGGCTTTCGACGGCCCTTTCCCTGGACGAGAAAGAATTCCGTATCTATGAACTGCGGATGAATTACGGGGGCCTCATAGGGGAAATAAGCTCCTTTAAGCTGGATCGCCAGGACGCCTCCGCCGAAACCGAAGCGCGGCTCCGGGGTACCGCCATGGGCAGGGATGTGGATGTATCCTTTGATATGGAAGTCAAGTTCAATCCCTTTGATTCATGGTTTGATATACGGCGCGCCATAGAATCCTTCGAGGGGATTCTGAATATCCGGAATGTCCGTTTGGATACCATTCAATCCCGGGAACCCTTTAATTTTGTCTTTTCCCGGGCCGAATCTTTGATAGCCCTTTCCGGCGGCCCCGGGAACATGCTCCGGTTCCGAATTTCCGGCGAAGGGGATTTTTACGCCGCCTTTTCCAGTCCCTCCCCCATCCGGGGGGCCGTGATTGGGAGCATCAATACAAAAACCATAGACGCCCAGGCTTCTAATTTATATGTCGATATGGCGTCCCTCTGGCGTTTTATCCCCAGAAAGGATATTATTAATTTTAACGGAGGCTTTGTTCTTGCTTCGATACAGATCAGGGGGCCCCTGGGGGACCCTGAGTTTTTCGGCCGTGCCCGGGGCAACAGCCTGCGGATCCAGGTGCCCCAGTATGTGGCGGCGGATATAGAAGTGGCGCCGGTGACGATTGAACTGGAGGGAAATGAGATGTCCTTTGGGCCGGTCCCCGCCCGGGTCGGCTCCGGGGACGGTACCGCCAGCGGCTGGTTTCGTTTTGATCGATGGATTCCGAATGTTTTTAACATGGATATCAGGGTCCCCCAGGGGAGTTCCATCCCCTTTGGGGTGGATATGATGGGCGTTATAGCCAGGGGAAGCACCTGGGGGACGCTCAAGCTCTCCATGGCGGATTATATTCTTACCGTTACCGGGGACCTTACCGGCCATGATACGGAGATAGGCCTGGATACGCGGCAGCTTGCCTCCGGGCAGTTTGGGGTATACAACCCCTCCACCAGGGTCTCGGTGGTGGCGGATATCAATATCCATACGGGCCGGAGAGTTGAATTCGTATGGCCCAGAGCCGACTTCCCCCTGGTCCGGACCTATGCCGATGTGGGAAGCAGCGTCAGAATCAACAACGACAGCGTCTCGGGCCGGTATTCCGTGGTGGGGGATGTGGACCTGCGGAGCGGAGAAATATTTTATTTCCAGCGGAGTTTTTACATCCGGGAGGGGATCCTGTTCTTTAATGAGAACGAGATACAATTTGAGCCCCGGATTTCCGCCCGGGCGGAAGTCCGGGACCAAACCGACGAGGGGCCGGTTACTATCAGCATGATCATCGATAATGCCCCCCTGACGGATTTTACCGCCCGGTTTGAATCGGACCCGGCCCTTTCCCAGGTTGAGATTTTTTCTCTTTTAGGGCAAAATCTGACCGGCGCCCCCTCGGAGGACGGAAGCGGGGGTATTCAGGATACCTTTGTATTATCGGCCTCTTCCGATTTATTGGCCCAGTTTAGCGTGGTCCGGCGTTTTGAACGCTATATCCGGGACTTCCTCCGGCTGGATATGTTCTCCATCCGGACCCAGGTGCTGCAGAATGCGGTACTCCAGGCCGCGGGCTTGCGGGATCCGGTTGACAGGGATGGCGGGGTTGGTAACTATTTTGATAACACAACTGTTTTTCTAGGTAAGTATCTTGGAGCGAATATGTTTGCCCAGGCCATGTTGTCGCTGCGGTATGATGAAAACCAGACCACTATCGGCGCTTTATCATCCCAGGGGCTTGCCCTGGGAGGGGGCCTGGTTTTGGAACCGGATATAGGGTTTGAGATCCGGGGTCCCCGGTTCGGCGTCCGCTGGAATTTTGTTCCCCGGCATCTGGAGAATATGTTTATAGACGATAATTCTTTTACCTTAACATGGAGATGGTCATTTTAGGGATATACCTCTTGAGTATTTTGCTGAATTGTTAAAAAATAGGAAAGGAGCATAGATGCGCTTACGTTTGGCAGTTTTTTTGATTTTTTTTCAGGTTTTTTCAGGTTTTGCACAGGAATCCGGTGAGTGGTACCAGGGTAAGCCGATTAGGAATATTGTGTTTGAGGGTCTTGTCCACATCAGCGCCTCCGAACTGGAGGGGATAGTGTCGCCCTTTATTGGCCGTCTTTTTAACGATGACATATTCTGGGAGATCCAGGGACGGCTCTATGCCCTGGAGTATTTTGATATGATCACCCCCAGCGCGGTGCCGACCGACGCCCTGGGAACTGAGGTTATCCTCCGTTTTGCCGTTACCGAAAGGCCCACGGTGTCAAAGATTACCTTTGTCGGTAACAGCAAGGTCCGCAGAAGCGAGTTGCTGGGTGTTATTTCGCTGAAGGTGAATGATGTGGCTAACCAGCTCAAGCTGCGGGTGGACGAAACGGCGCTGGCCAATAAGTACCTTGAAAAGGGCTTCCCCGATGTTACCATCCGGTCCGAGATCCAGCCGGACAAGGAATCCACCGTGGCCCTGACCTTTTACATCAACGAGGGGGAGCAGATTACCATCGATGAATTCCGGTTTGAGGGGAACTCCACTTTTTCAAACCGGACCCTCCGGGGCCAGCTTTCCTTAAAGGCCAAGGGGATCCTGAACGACGGGGCCTTCCAGGAGGCCAAGCTCATCGCGGACCGGGCCGCCATTACCCAGTATTACCATGATCGGGGCTACATTGAGGCCGAAGTTACCGACGTGGTCCGGGATGTCCGAAAGGACGAAAAGGGTACTAATGTGATGACCATTACCTTCAGAATTTACGAGGGGAGGATCTACAATTTTGAAGGGATCAGCTTTGAGGGGAATAAGATATTCTCCACCGAGCAGCTTGAGAAACTGGTCCGTTCCAAGACCGGAGAAACGGTTAACGCCAGGCAGGTGGAGGCGGACCTGCAGCGGGTGGCGGACCTGTACTATGAAAACGGATATATCTTCAACTCCATAAACAGGGATGAGTCCCGGAATCCCGAAGAAGGGGTGGTTTCCTACAAGATAACCATTGTTGAGCGGGGCAGGGCCCACGTGGAGCGGATCCTGGTCCGGGGAAACACCAAAACCAAGGATCATGTAATCCTGCGGGAAATCCCCCTGGAACCGGGGGACGTATTTTCCAAAACAAAGCTCATGGACGGGCTCCGCAATCTGTATAATCTGCAATATTTTTCCAACGTTATCCCCGATACCCCCCAGGGAAGCAGCGACAGCCTGATGGAACTGGTCCTGGATGTGGAAGAACAGCCCACCACGGATATCCAGTTCGGGCTGACCTTTTCCGGCTCCTCCGATCCCGACGCGTTCCCCATATCGGCCATGGTCCAATGGAATGACCGGAATTTTCTGGGATCCGGGAATATGGTCGGCGCGGAGGTAAACGCCTCCCCGGAGACCCAGAGCCTGGCCCTGGAATATACCCAGCAGTGGATCTTTGGGCTCCCCCTGTCCGGGGGCTTCGATTTTACGGTCCAGCATACCAAGCGGCAGGCGGCCATGGATAATGAGGCCCCCTTCTTTAACGGGGATGAAGACGGGGCCTATCCCGACGGCTTTTCTTCCTATGACGAATACTATGACGCCAGCAAGCTGCCCCCCGCGGGCTATCTTATGGACTACAACCAGTGGAGCCTTTCCCTGGGGTTCTCCACGGGGTACCGTTTTTCGACCCCCCTGGGAAATCTGGGGGTCGGCGGCGGCGTCCGTTCCGGGATTGTCAGGAATATATTTGACGCCGGTTTATACCGGCCCTTTGATCCCGTCCTGCGGGGCGGGAACAACGTCTGGACCCCCGCCAATTCCCTCTGGACCAGCGTTTCCCTGGATCAGCGGGATATATATTACGATCCTTCCAGGGGCTATTACGCCATCCAGCGCTTCGGTTATTATGGCATTCTCCCCGCGGAACGGGAACATTATACCAAACTCGATACCAAGGCGGAATATTTTCTTACCCTCTTTAATTTTGCCATCACGGATACCTACAACCTAAAGGCCGTATTCGGCATCCATTCGGGCCTTTCCTTTATATTCCCCCAGATTGCCCGGGACAGGCCGGAGATTGAAGACGCAAACAAGCTGGTGGTGGATGGGATGTTCGTTGGCCGGGGCTGGACCGGTGAACGGCAGAACCGGGGGCTTGCCCTCTGGGAAAACTGGGCGGAGATCCGCATGCCCCTGGTTCCGGGGATCCTGGCCCTGGACTGGTTCTTTGACGCCGCCGCGGTAAAGGATACCCCCGGGAATTTCTTCACCGGCTTCAGAATGGAGGACATGCGGTTCAGCTTTGGCGGCGGTTTCCGCTTCACCATTCCCCAGTTCCCCTTCCGGTTTATTTTTGCCAAACGGTTTAAGGTGGTAGATGGGGAAGTTCAGTGGCAGCGGGGGAATATCTGGAGGAATTCGAGCAGGGAGAATTCGGGGATTGACTTTGTCATATCCTTTGCCTTGTCTACGTATTGATATGAGGTATTGATGATGATGAAACGCGGTATCATGGTATTTTTAGGGGTATGCGGTTTCTCTTTTTCTCTCTATGCCCAGCAGCTTACCCGTTTTGCGGTGGTGGATATTCCCAGGGTGTATACTTCCTTCTTCCGGGATTCCCGGGCGGTCCGGGAATTTGAGGAAAGAAGCGCCCGGACCCAGGCGGAAATTGACCGGATGACCGCGGAAATTCAGACCCTGAGGAATTCCCAGCTTGACGCGGAGGCCCAGGGCGATGAGGCGCAGTCCCTGAGGCTGCAAAACGAAATATACCGGAAATCCGAATTCTTGAAGGAATACTATCAGGTTAAAACCGCCGAATTGGAGGATCAGAAGAAAAAACTCTCCCAATCGGGCAGCTTCCTGGAACAGGTTTATGATGAGATCCGTTTTATCGCCGAAAGTGAGGGATATAGCATGGTTCTCAATCTAAAGGAAAATACCGGTATCCTCTGGTACAGCCCAACGGTAGATATTACGGATAAGCTTATTCAGAATTTGAGGACTAAAGCCGGCCGGTAAGGGGGGATGTATTAATTCTGCCGAATCGAGTCCTATGTTGGATCAGTACAGGCGGATAAAACGGGATCATCAAGGGGATGTGCTTTTCTTTCGTTTAGGGGATTTTTATGAAATGTTCGCCGATGATGCCACAGAAGTATCTGCCCTGCTCAATCTCACCCTGACCAGCCGCAACGGGCTCCCCATGTGCGGGATTCCGTATCATGCGGCGCGTTCCTATATTGCCCGGCTCCTAAAGCTGGGGAAGAAAATAGCCATCTGTGAACAGATCTCCGAAGCGCGGGGACGGGGGATTATCGACCGCAAAGTAGTAGAGGTTATCACCCCCGGAACCACGGTGGATGAAGATTTTCTCGATAAGGGAAGCTCCAATTATTTGGCGGCCCTCTCTTCAACAAGCCGGATCGTGTCCTTTGCGTATATCGATCTGTCCACCGGGGACTTCTATGCCACCTCCTTCCCTTATGAGCAGTCCCTGGAACGGCTTCGCCAGGAGTTGGAGCGTTTGCAGATCAAGGAACTGGTGGTCCAGGAGTCCCTCCTGGGGGAGTACCCCGATTTGGCGGGGGCGATCCTGAACAGGCCGGGCCTGGTGGTGAACCGCTGGGCGGATTGGCTCTTCGACATAGCCCGGGGCCGGGAACGGCTGGAACGGCAGTTCGGTACCGCTAACCTTAAAGGTTTCGGCCTTGACGAAAGGTCGCCGGAGATTATCTCCGCCGGGGCCCTCCTGGATTATCTGGACGATACCGCCAAAAGCCTTATCCCCCATGTCCGCTCCGTAAACCTCTATGGGGATACGGAATTTGTGGGCATCGATGAATCCTCCCAGCGGAATTTGGAGCTGATTCGGAATTTGCGGGATGGGGATGTACGGTTTTCCCTCCTGGAGGTGATGGACGAAACCAGGACCGCCATGGGGCGGCGGCTCCTGAAGCGGCGGCTCCTGCATCCCCTGCGGGATCTGGGGCGGATCGACGGACGGCTCGATATGGTGGAGACCCTCTACCACGATCAGGGCCGGCTTACGGCCTTCCGGGAACTTTTGGGCAGGACCCCGGACCTGGAGCGGCTTAGTTCCCGGCTTGCCATGGACCGGGCCCACGGCAAGGATATGCTTTCCATAAAAAACGCCCTGGACGCCTTTAACACCCTGGAAGAAACAAGCCGGGGCCTTAGCTTTGTCTTTGAGTCCTCCACCGCCGCATCCCTGGAGTCCGGGGGCTTTGCCGCGCTCCTGGAACTGCGGGACCTTCTGGACCAGGGCCTCTGCGAGGATCCCTCCATTTTGCTCACCGAGGGGAACCTTATCCGGGACGGGTACAACCAGGAACTGGACGAGCTTCGCCAGCTGCGGGATAACGGGCGGGTCCTCTTGGAGGATTATCTTGAGGAGGAACGGACCGCCACGGGCATTCCCAGCCTTAAAATCCGTTATAACCGGTTAATTGGCTATTTCTTTGAGGTGACCAAGGTCCACCTGCCCAAGGTCCCCTCCTATTTTATCCGGCGCCAGGGCATTGTGCAGGGGGAACGGTTTACCACCGACCGGCTTGCGGCCCTGGAATCGGATATTAACGGGGCCTCCGACAAGATCATCGAGATGGAGAAGCAGCTTTTCCTTGCCCTGCGGGATAAGGCCAAGGCGCTTATCCGGGAACTGTCCGCCGCAAGCCGGCGGATTGCGGAACTGGATGTCGCCCAATCCCTGGCCCGGGCCGCCACGGTTCAGGGCTGGGTCCGGCCGGAGGTGAATACCGGGAATCAGCTTGAGGTATTGGAAGGCCGCCATCCTGTGGTGGAGGCCCATCTGCCCCGGGGGGAATTCATTCCCAACAATATCTCTTTGAATGGGGAGGTCCCCTTTGTTCTTATCACCGGTCCTAATATGGCGGGAAAATCCACCTACCTCCGCCAGGCGGCGTTGATCATCATCATGGCCCAGGCGGGGAGTTTTGTCCCCGCCCGGGAAGCCAGGATCGGCATGGTGGACCGGATCTACTGCCGGGTAGGGGCCTCGGATAATCTGGCCCGGGGGGAATCGACCTTCCTGGTGGAGATGAATGAGACCGCCCATATCCTGCATACCGCCACGGAAAAGAGCCTGGTCATCATGGACGAGGTAGGCCGGGGCACGGGCACCGGAGACGGCCTCTCCATTGCCTGGGCGGTCTGTGAGGATCTGCTGGACCGGATCCAATGCAGGACCCTTTTTGCCACCCACTACCACGAATTGTCCATGATTTCCCATCCCCGGATGGTGAACCGGTCCATGGAGGTGCTGGACCGGAATGGGGAGATTATCTTCCTGCGGAAGCTCCAGGAGGGGCCCGCGGCGGAATCCTACGGCCTCCATGTGGCCCGTCTTGCGGGCCTTCCCGAGGGGGTCCTCCTCCGGGCCGGCCATATTATGGAACGTCTCAAGGAGGGGGAAAAGGCCCTCTACGATGTCCTGCCCGGCATGAAGCCCCGGGACGACGGGCCGCCCCCTCCCGCGGATTCCGGGGAACCCTCCGCGCTGCCGCCGGCCTCCGCGCCTCCGTCTTTCCCCGACGACCGCATGGAACGTTTTATAGAGGATCTGGAATCCCTGGACCTTAACCGCATGACCCCCCTGGAAGCCCTGAGTCGGATCCATGCCTGGCAGCAACTCTTTGGCTCAAAGACGGCCCCCCGGAGCTCCAAAAGCCGCCCCGCCCCGCCTCCCTCCCTTTTCGATTCTTATTAAGGAAGAGTGGAGAGTGAAGAGTGACAAACATATTGATATGAGTAATTACGATAGGGAAGAGAAATCGACCGCGAAGAAAGACGATTTCTAAGCACTCGCATATCGTTACCCCCCGCATCACTCCACGCCGCTTCACTCCTCACTCCCAACTCTTCACACTTTCTTCCTTTTTTATACAAGCAATTTCTCTCCCCGTCCCATATATTTGGGTATGAACCATCTTTTTTGCGGGGTCCTCCTCAACTCCGCCAGGGGCGCCGCCGTGATTCGGGAAGACCTTTTCGCCCAGGGATGCGCCGTCTGCGGGAAGCCCCTCCTCGAAGCGGAGGAGGCCTGGTACGGTCTGTGCGGTCCTTGTATGGAACAATTTTCCATAGCTGATGATGAACGGTGCGGCTCCTGCGGACGGCCTCTCATCTCTGAACAGGGCCGCTGTCTGCCGTGCAGGGAAGGGGAGGGCTATGCCTTTGACGGGGCCTTTGGGATCTTTCCCTATGCGGGTAAGTACC
>JAISOR010000138.1 GCA_031275535.1 Treponema sp.
GTTCAATCCCTGGGAGACAGTTCCGTAAATATTGCGCTCCGCGCCTGGGCCGCTACCGATGTCTACTGGAAGATTTATTGGGATCAGATGAAGAACGTTAAGCTAAAAATAGAGGAAGCCGGATTGCATATACCCTTCCCACAGCGGGATCTGCACATCATCGCCGGGCAGTAACCGGAATTTGTAATCGATTACATTTTTCTCTTGACAAATTCCCCATATGGGTTGATCATAAAAAGACAGGCTATTGTAGGGAGGTTTCTATGCTGATTGGGATTGATCCGGTAATAAGTCCGGAACTTTTAGACGCCCTGTTTCGGATGGGGCATGGGGACGAACTGGTCCTGGCGGACGCTTTTTTCCCCGGGGATACCTGTAATTCCCGGGTGATCCGGGCGGATGGCATCAGGATTCCCGCGCTTTTGGAGGGAATTCTTGCCCTGATGAACCTGGATTACGCGGTCCCCCACCCGGTGGCGATGATGCAGGCGATCCCCGGGGACACCCTGGACCCGGCGGTGGAAAGCTCCTACCGGGCGGTGATTGACCGCCTTTGGCCCGGAACGCCCCCCACGGAACGGGTGGAACGGTTCGCCTTCTACGAGCGGGCTAAAAAGGCCTATGCGGTGCTTATGACCGGGGAGACCGTCAAATACGGTAATATCATCCTCAAGAAAGGGGTTATTCCTGTAACCCGGAAAATGTAATCGATTACATTTGGTAAAAACCGATGGAAGGACATACCATAAAGGATGTGGCCGCCGCCGCGGGGGTTTCCACCGCCACCGTTTCCCGGGTCCTCGCGCCGGACGGAACCGGGCGGGTATCCGAAAAAACCCGGCTGCGGGTCCATTCCGCGGTGGAGAAGCTGGGATACCGGACCAATCATGCGGCCCGGAGCCTAAAAACCCGGTCCACCAGGACCGTGGCTATCGTGGCGCCCGAACTGGCCAATGATTTTTTTATGGACCTGGCGGAGGGGATTGAGCGGGAATTGGACGCCCATGGGTATACCCTCCTTCTGGCCTCCTCGACAAATTCGATAGAGGAAGAAAAAAAACGGATCGCCATGTTTGAGGAACGGATGGCGGACGGGATGGTGATTATCCCCGCCGGGTCCAGGGGGGAACACCTGCGGGACCTGACGAACCGGGGCTTCCCGGTGGTGCTGGTAGACCGGCTGGTGGAGGGGGTCACGGTAGATGCGGTCCTTTCGGATAATGAGGGGGGGGGCTTCGAACTTACCCGGCGGCTTTTGGCCGATGGGTTTAAACGCATCGCCTTTGTGGGGGGGGATATAACCATTTCCACCGCCCGGGAGCGGCTTTCCGGTTTTGCCCGGGCCCTGGCGGAGGCGGGCATTCAGGCCGAGCCGGAATGGATCCTCCTGGGGGGAATGCAGGTGGAAGACGGCTACCGGGGGATGGAGCGGCTCCTCCGGTTCCGGCGCCCGCCGGAAGCCCTGGTAGCGGTGAATCTCCTGGTACATCTGGGGATGGAGCGCCGGCTTCTGGAATACCGCCGGGACCGGAGGGCGCCGCCCTTCGTGATAGCCGGGTTTGACGAGACCATGTATACCCCTTTTTTGCCCGCCTGCCGGTATACCGCGGCCCAAGATGCGGTGGGGATCGGGAAAAAAGCGGGGGAACGGATCTTGGAATGTATTGATTTAAAAAAAGAGCGGAACAAGGCTTCCCTGGCAAAGGGAACAAAGATTCCGGCGACCGAACAGGCAAGGACCGGGCCCCGGATCATCCGGATGCCGGTCACTATTATTCGTCACTAAGGCGGCCTCAAGGCCCGTCTTATATTATTCCAGGAGGGAATAACATGGCTGATATAGCAAGTCTCAAGATGAATCCTCCGGTAAACCGTTACCGGGGAGCCTTACCAAAAATCGGCATCCGGCCCACCATAGATGGCCGGCGCCGGGGGGTCCGGGAATCCCTCGAAGAGGTTACCATGGGTTTGGCCAAAGCGGCGGCAAAACTCATTACGGAAAACCTCAAACATCCTAACGGCATGCCCGTTGAATGTGTCATAGCCGATTCTACCATAGGGGGCGTGGCGGAAGCCGCGGCCTGTCAGGATAAATTTTCCCGGGAAGATGTGGCGGTTACCCTGACGGTAAGCCCCTGCTGGTGTTACGGCTCGGAGACCATGGACATGGACCCCCAGACCATCAAGGCGGTTTGGGGCTTTAACGGCACCGACCGGCCCGGCGCGGTATACCTGGCGGCAGTCCTGGCGGCCCATACCCAAAAGGGGCTTCCCGCCTTTGGCATCTACGGCAGGGACGTGCAGGACTTTTCGGATATCGGGACCGTTCCCGCGGATGTGAAGGATAAAATCCTGCGTTTTGCCCGGGCCGCCTTGGCCGCGGCCTGGATGCGGGGTAAGAGCTACCTTTCCATCGGTTCGGTCTCCATGGGTATCGCCGGCTCCATCACCAATGCGGACTTCTTTCAGGATTATCTGGGGATGCGGAACGAGTATGTGGATATGTCCGAATTGGTCCGCCGTTTTGAGGAAAAGATCTATTCCGAGGAAGAATTCAACCGGGCCCTGGCGTGGACGCTGGCAAACTGTAAAGAAGGGCCGGATAATAATCCCCCCCAGGAACAGCACGACCGCCAGCGAAAGGATGAAGTCTGGAAGACCTGCGTTAAAATGGCCATGATCGTCCGGGACCTTATGGTAGGGAATCCCGACCTTAAACGGGACGGGCTGGACGAAGAAGCCCTGGGGCATAACGCTATCCTGGCGGGTTTCCAGGGGCAACGGCACTGGAACGACCACTTCCCCAACGGGGACTTCCTGGAGGTTATCCTCAATTCATCCTTCGATTGGACCGGCATCCGCGCTCCCTACATCGTAGCCACCGAAAACGACTGCCTGAACGGGGTATCCATGCTCTTCGGCCACCTCCTTACCGGAACGGCCCAGATCTTCTCGGATGTGCGGACCTATTGGAGCCCGGAGGCCATACAACGGGTAACCGGCTGGAAACCCGAAGGAGGGGCGGCAAAGGGTCTTATCCATCTGATCAATTCCGGGGCCGCCACCCTGGACGGGACGGGGAGGCAGCGGAAAGACGGCAAGCCCGCCATGAAGCCCTTCTGGGAAATCAGCCCCCAGGAAGCCGGGGCCTGTCTGGACGCGGTAAGCTGGCGTTACGCAAGCCTGGGCTACTTCCGTGGCGGCGGCTACTCCTCGGACTTCCTGACCGAGGGGGATATGCCGGTAACCATGTGCCGGCTCAACATGGTCAAAGGACTCGGACCGGCGCTGCAAATAGCCGAAGGGGTCACGGTTACCATCCCCGATGCGGTTCATGATAAGCTGGACCTCCGCACGGATCCGACCTGGCCCACCACCTGGTTTGCCCCCCGGCTCACCGGAGAAGGGCCCTTCAAGGATGTGTATTCCGTCATGGCCAACTGGGGGGCTAACCACGGCGCCATCTCCTACGGCCACAACGGCGCGGACCTGATCACCCTGGCGAGCATCCTGCGGATCCCCGTGTGTATGCACAACGTGGAAAGCAGCCGGATCTACCGGCCAAGTTACTGGAACAGCTTCGGGATGGATACGGAAGGTTCGGATTACCGGGCCTGCACGGCCCTGGGGCCTCTGTATAAGTAAGAGCAATAGGTAAAAGCAAGGAGAAGGGGGGGCCACTTTCCGGGCCCCTTCCCGGAGGCGAAACCCCTACTCTGGCCCCCCCTCGTCTATGATAAAAGTCAAGCGACTTTTTGCGAAATCGCCTCCTTTTTTCCTTTCTCTAAAAAACGCCGGTACTGGCCCATCTTCATTTCATGGTTTGCCGGATCCCGCCCATAGTGGTACTCCCCCTTCTTCAGCATCTGATAAATCTCCGCAAATACCCGCCTCCTCTGCATATGATGATCCCCGCAGTACCGCCTCACGCTTCACTCCCCACCCTTTTTTGAGTGTAGGCAAAAAGTAAATGCTGTTGCCCTGGCGCTCAATCAAACCACCGCCAGAACACCCGGCGGAGGAATTCCTCTATCAATCCGGGGGCAAAACTGAGGACCAGGGCTATGGGGAGTACCATGGCCTGGGTAACCTGGTTCTGCTGGTAAAATCCGGGGAGGATCTTAATCGCCATGGAGACAAGAAGTCCCAGGGATACATAGGTCCAGAGGGCCCTTAGGATAATATCCGGGATAAAACGCCCCTCCTCATCTTTGGCAGCCGCAAAGAGGATCCCCAGGGGGACCGCCGCCAGGAGCAGGGGATTTATATAGAGGATATTGCTGTTGTGGTAGGTATAGTCGTGGTTGGTAAAGAAGGTCATAAAGAAAAGGATGGAACCGGCGCCGCCAAAGAAAAGCCCCAGGATGCTCTGGCTTAGGCCAAGCAGGATATTCCCCGCGGCGTTCTTTTTTCGCCGGAGGATCAAAAAGAAACCCAGGGCCGCCGCCAGGAGGGACCCCAGCAGGAGTTCCCGGGGCCACTGTTTCCGGGGAACCTCCAAAACCGCGGGCCGGTCCGGCGCCCGGTGGATCACCTCCACGGAGCTTACCAGGTTCCGCTCCCTTCCCGAGGGATCCCTATAGCGGAAGTCTTCTATCCGGCGGCCAATCTCCGCGGGGAGGAACATCTCCTGCCAAACCGTAATGGGGGTATCGATGTCCTGGCCCATGCAGAAGTTGAGGAACCAGTCAAAAAAGGGGGAAAACCAGGTATGCCGGCGTACATGCTGTCTAAGGGTATAGCGGCCGGGAAGGTTCCCCAGGGCCTCAAAAAACTGCCCGCCGGTGGCAAGGTCGATGATATCCCTGATCCGGGTGGCGCAGTTATCCTTAAAATGATGGTAATAGTAATCCCGGTTTTCGGGGAGGACATTCTGTTCCACAAATTGCCGGACCTCCTCTTTCTTCTCCGGGGGCAGATCCAGGGTATAGAGGGTCACAGCCCGGTTTATCGAAATATACTGGGCAATATTGCTGTTCGTTGGGGAAACCCCGCAGCTATAGAGGAGCCGGCCAAAGGCAAAGTTGGTAAAGAAATGGGCGTTTCTAAAGGAAAATATGCCGTAGTCATAAAAATCGGAACGTCCGGTATCTGCGTTCTCAATAATCAGGCCGATATGCCCCCACCAGAAGTAAAGCTCGTCCCCGGGACCCATCACCGCGATTCTAAGGGTAAGGGGGTCCTCCCGGGCACGGCCTGCCTGGTCCCCGGTTTGGGCGGACAGGGGAAGACCCGGCAACAGCAGAAGGATCAAAGAGCTCAGAAGCCATAGGGGTTTTGCGGTTTTTCTCAAAGTGATTCTCCCGAAAATTGTTGAAATTATCACATTTTTTTTATATAGTAATTTTGTACCATCCGGGCTATGCATGGCAAGCCCCGGTCAGGCTTGAAGATTTTGAGGTATTGTAGTGGGTTATGTCGAATTTCGCGGGGTATGTAAATATTATACCATGGGTGAAAACAAGATTACCGCCGCGGATCATATGGATTTTGATATTGAAAAAAATGAATTTTGTGTGATTGTGGGTCCCAGCGGCGCGGGGAAAACGACGCTGCTTAATATGCTGGGGGGGATGGATTCCTGTGACGCCGGCGTCATCCTTCTGGATGGCCGGGAAATCACCGGCCTGGGGGAAACGGCCCTGACCGATTACCGCCGGTATGATGTGGGTTTTGTATTCCAATTTTATAATCTTATCCCGAATCTTACGGCGCTGGAAAATGTGGAGCTTGCCTCGGAGATCTGCAAGGATCCCCGGGACCCCGCGGAAACCCTGGCGGCGGTGGGCCTTTCCCGGCGGATGGACAATTTTCCCGCCCAGCTTTCCGGCGGGGAGCAGCAGCGGGTTTCCATTGCCCGGGCCCTGGCCAAGAATCCCAAGATCCTCCTCTGCGACGAACCCACCGGGGCCCTGGACTACGACACGGGGAAGCAGATCCTCCGGCTTCTGCACGATAATTGCCGGAAAACGGGCAAGACCGTGATTGTCATTACCCATAACCAGGCCATCGCGGCAATGGCCGACAGGGTTATCCATGTAAAGAACGGACGGATCCTCACGGTGGAACAGAGGGATAATCCCCTGCCGGTGGATCAAATTGAGTGGTAATGGCAGTTGTTTTTCAAAAGACCTTTTTTAAGACCCTCCTGCGGGACATAAGCCAAAGCCTTGGGCGTTTTGTCGCCACCTTTGCCATTATTGCCCTGGGGGTCGGCTTCCTTGCCGGCCTTTTGGCCACCACCCCGGATATGAAGGTTTCGGCGGATAGATACTTTGACAAGACCAACATGATGGACCTCTTTATCAAGGGGACCATGGGGCTTACCGGGGAGGACCGGGATGCCCTGGCCGCCCTTGATGAGGTTGCCTCCGTCCAGGGCGCGTATGTCACGGACGCCCTGGTACATATCGCCGGGGATCAAACCCTGGTGGCCCGGATTTACGGCCTGGCCCTGGAAAACATAGGGGAGCGGGATTTTATAAACCGCATGGAACTCCTGGAAGGCCGGATGCCCCTGGAGGATAATGAATGCCTGGTTCAGCAGGGCGGCGGTTTTTTCGCGGATCTTGCCCCGGGAACCACCCTCACCATTGAGGATACGGAAGATCCGGGGGTCTACGCCCGGACCTCCTATACCGTTACGGGGATCGTGAAAAGCCCCCTGTATCTTTCCACCGAGCGGGAACCCAGCCGCATAGGCAACGGACGGCTTGGGGCGGTACTCTATGTCCGGGAACAGGCCTATGCCTTGGGGGTCTATACGGATTTTTATCTTACCCTAAGGGGGGCCGCGGAATTATCCGCCTTTACGGAGGCATACCAAAAACTGGTGGACTCGGGCATTTCCAAAATTGAGGCCCTGGCCAAGGAGCGTTCCGCCATACGGCACGGAGAAATCCTTGCCGAGGCCCGAAAAACCGCGGCGGGGCGGCTCGATGAGGCGGAGGCGGCCTACCGGGAGGGGGTCCGGGCCGCGGAGCTTGAGCTTGAAGGGGCCCGGAAAAAACTGGACGACGGGAAGGCCGATCTGATCCAGGGCGAGGCGGAACTCGCCGGGGCCGAAGAACGGATCGCCCGGGGCCGGGCAGCGCTGGAGGAAGAAGAGGCCCGGGCTGCCCGGGATCTGGCGGATAATGAGCGGGCCCTGGCCGCGGGGGAGGCGGAAATAGCCCGGGCAAAACGGACCCTGGCGGAAAGCAAGGCCCGGCTTGACCTGGCAAAAGAAGAGGTGGAACGGGCCAGGGCTTCCCGGATAGGCCGGGCCTCTTCCCGGGCCCGGAAAGGGATAGCCCAATACGACGAGGGCCTTGCGGCCTGGGAAGCGGGGCGGGCCGCCGTCGCCGAAAAAGAAGCGGAACTGCGCCAGGCCCGGGACCTTCTGGAAGCGGGCAAGGTACGGGCCCGGGGGGAATTCCTGCGGGCCCGGGAAGAGCTCGACGCCGGAGAGGAGGAGCTTCGCTCAGGCCGGGCCCGGCTGGCCTCTGCCCGGGAAGAATTGCTCCGGGGCGAGGCGGAATACGCGGCGGCCCGGGCGGACGCCCTGGCGGAACTGCGGGCGGGCAGGGAAGGCCTGGACGAGGCCCGGCGGAACATGGCGGATATCGATATAGCCCCTCCCCAATGGTATGTGCTGGACAGAAATGCCAATGTGGGCTGCGTAAACTATAAGGCCAACGCCGAAAAAATAGCCGATGTGGCAAAGGTTTTTCCCATATTTTTTCTCCTGGTCGCCGCCCTGGTGGCCCTGACCACCATGACCCGGATGATTGAGGAGAAGCGGACCCAGATCGGCGTTTTAAAGGCCCTGGGGTATCAGAAGCGGGTTATTATTGCTAAATACCTGGTCTACTGCGGCCTTATCAGCATTTTAGGATCCGCCGCGGGCATGGTTTCCGGTTTCCAGGGGATTCCCATCATCATCTATCAGGCCTTTGGAACCATGTACCACCTGCCGCCGCTGGTAACGAAATTCAACTGGACCTTTGGTTTAATTGCCTGCGCCAGCACCCTGGGCTGCATCACGGGGGTCACCCTTTTTGCCTCTTGCGGAGCCCTTTGGGAAAAACCCGCGGCCCTTATGGTTCCCCGGGCCCCCCGGGCGGGGAAACGGATACTCCTTGAGTACATCCCCCTTATCTGGCGGCCCCTGAAATTTACCTATAAGGTCACCGCCCGCAACCTTATCCGTTACAAGAAGCACTTCTTTATGACCGTTACCGGCATAGCGGGCTGCACCGCCCTGATGGTAACCGGTTTTGGGCTCCGGGATTCCCTGATCGATATAGCCCGCACCCAGTTTGAGGAACTCCTGGCCTACGATCTGCGGATTGGGCTGCGGGAGGACGGAGGCCGGGATGGGGTCCTGGAGGAATTCCTAAACGACGCCGGCAATTACGCCGAAATGCACAGCGAAACGGTAAGCCTTATGGATGATGACGGGGTGGAGATCCACGCCACCCTCTATGTTCCCAAAGTCCCGGAGGATCTCTCCGGATATATCAAGCTGCGGGATAGAAAAACCCGGCGGCCCCTTCCGTTTTCCGGTTCTTCGGTGGTGCTTACCGAAAAGATGGCCGCCGCCCTCAAACTCAGGCC
>JAISOR010000145.1 GCA_031275535.1 Treponema sp.
GCATTTCCCAAAACCCGGTTGGTTTTAGGAAATGCTCTTGAAAAAGCGGTCTAAAGCCCGCTTTTTCCCCCTAAATCTAAGGTTGCTTTCCCAAAAACTGAAGTTTTGGGAAAGCCTCACCATTTTCCCCATATCTTTTTGATTCTCTGTGCCGCCGGCTGCGCCCTGCCCTTGGGCGAAGATTACATCATTGAGCGGACCAACGACAGGGCCGCCCTGGTGATCGCGAATTACGACCTCCAGGTGTATGTCCCCGTGCCCGTGGCGGGGGCCGCCCCCGTAACGGTCCTGAGCCGGGGGGACCTTGAGCTGCGGGCGGTTTGGAAAGACGCGGCGGGTATCGATATAAGCGGAAGCTTGAGCGCCTTTGTCGCCGGGGACGTGTACCAGGCGGACATCATCATCAGCGCGAAAAACGGCTGGAGCTTTGACCCGGCCGTCAGTTTTCACTATCCCCCGGATTCGGTGGCAAGTCAGCCCGGACCGGATACGGACCCCGCCGTCCGTACCCTGACGACGGTAACCTACCGCGCGGCGGAAGCGGGAAAAATAATCAACCAGGGGGATCTTTCCCCCTATGTCCCGGCGCCGGTTCTGGGGGCGACCCCGGTTATCTCCTTTGCCGCCCTCCAGTATACGGGAACCGTGGACTGGACAGGGGGGGGGCGTCTGACCTCTTCCAGGGAGGAACCGTATACCGGGCGGACGTAACCCTGGCGGCGGCGCCGGGCTATGTCTTTGGGGCGGCCCCGGGTTTTTCCCATACCATGGGCACCCCCCAGGGTTTTACCCCTGCCGGCGATTCCGGGGGCTCCTTGAGCATCCTTTTTCCCCCAACCCAGGACGGGAACCTTATCCATCAGCTGGTGATCGGGAATTACGACCTCCAGGCATACGTCCCGGTGCCCGTGACGGGGGCCGCCCCGGTAAAGACGGTGAACCGGGGGGACCTGGACCTGGGGGTGGTCTGGAAGAACGGGACAGGTACCGATATAACCGCGGGCCTTTCCGCCTTTGCCGCCGGGGAAGTGTACCGGGCGGAGATCACCCTCAGCGCGAAAAACGGCTGGAGCTTTGACCCGGGCCTCAATTTCCAGTACCCCCCGGGTTCGGTGGCAAGCCAGCCCGGAGCGGCCGGGGACCCCGCAAGCCGCACCCTGAACGTGCATTACCTGGCGGCGGAGGCGGGAAAAGTCATCGACCAGTTTGATCTTTCCCCGTACATCCCGGCGCCGGTCCCGGGGGCGCCGCCGCTTATCTCCTTCGCCGGGGCCCAGTATACGGGAACCGTGTCGTGGACCGGGAACCCGGACCTGTTCCGGGGGGAAACGGTCTACACCGCGTCGGTAACCCTGGCGGCGGCGCCGGGCTGGGTCTTCGGGGCCTCCCCGGTTTTTTCCCGTAGCCCCGGAACCGCCGGGTCTTTTAGCCCCTCCGGGGATTCCGGGGGGGCCCTGGACATCGTCTTCCCCAAAACCCCGGCGGCGGCGGTAACCACCATCAGTACCCCCATCGACCTGACCTCCCTCGTCCCCGCCCCCGTGGTGGGAAAGACCCCCGCGTCTTCCCTGATCAGCCCCAACCTCCAGTTCAGCGGGAGCATAAGCTGGACGGAATTAGGAGGGAACAGCATGACGTCAAGCGTTTTCCGGAACGGCAGGGAGTATCGGGCGACAGCGGTGCTGACGGCGGCTCCCGGGTTCGCCTTCCCCCCGGACCTTTCGACCGCGGATTTCACTCATTCCGGTGCGGATTCCTTATCTTCCACCGGTGCGGCCGTCGAGGTAAGATTCCTCCCAACCCTGCCGGGGACCCCCGTATCCAGTTATAATCTGGCGGATTACGTCCCCCTGCCCGAGGCGGGGATAATGCCGGTCTTGGATGGTTCGACGGGGGAGCTCGCCTTTAGCGTAACCTGGAGTTCCTACGTTTCCCCCCTGGGGTGGGCGCTCGTCCCCGCCGGGGAGGCCTTCCATTGCCGGCAGTACCGGGCGGAGATAACCCTCCAGGCAGGGCAGGGGTACCAGTTTGACTTGGGTACCGACTTTACGTACCCCGACGGCGGGACCGTCTATGTGACGGCGAATCAGGACGGGACCGAGACCCGGCGCGTCACGGTGATATACAAGGAGCTTACCGGCGCCTTCGCGGAGGGGGCGGGGAGCGCCCTGGAGCGGATAAAGACGGCCCAGGCCCGGCCGGAGTACACGAGCGCCGCTTCCCCCCTCCTGGTGGACCTGTCCCCGGGGGATGAAACCGTGGAGTATAGCGTGGACAGCCTGGGGCTGGACGGGGTAATCTTGGACACGTCGAGCAGCCCCGCCCATCTCCGGATCGACGGCCGGGGCCGTCGGCTGATCCTCGCCGCCGCGGGCGGCGACCCGGCGATCACCGTGGAGAACGGCGTTACCCTCTACCTGCGGGACATCGTCCTGACGGGTACCGCGGACAACGTCGACCCCCTCATCGCGGTAAAAACCGGGGGAACACTGGTTTTTGAAGACGGCGCGGTCCTCACGGGGAACGGCAAAAGCAGCGCCGTATCCGTGGACGGCGGCGGGACGCTGCTGATGAAGGGGGGGAAATATCCGGCAACAGCTCCGGCAGCATCAGCACGAGCGGCGGCGGCGTGTATGTTGACTCCGGGGCGGCCTTCACCATGCGGGGCGGGAAGATAAGCGGCAACATCCTATCCGGCAGCGGAAATAACGGCGGCGGCGTGTATATAAGCGGCGGGAACTTCACCATGAAGGACGGGATCATATCCGGCAATAGCGGAATATACGGCGGCGGCGTGTATCATCACGGCGCGGGGGCCTTCACCATGACAGGCGGGCAAATAACCGGATGCACCGCCAGTTCTGGCGGCGGCGTATATTTGAATGCCGGCGGCACCTACTCGTTCAACAAAACCGGGGGGACCATTTATGGCGGTAGTTCGATCCACACCCCGGGCAGTTCCGAAAACCGCGCCTCGACCAAAGGCCATACGGTTTACCTTCAAAGTGGTGCAAGGTACTTTAATTCGACTGCGGGTCCGGAGGTTACCATCTACGCCAATAATGGGGGCAGCGGCTCCTCGGCGACATTCCCTTTTGGTTGGTTGCCGTGAATTTTTACCCGGTAAACAGGTCCCGGAAAAAGAGCCGGACGGTATCCCAGAGCCGCTTGAAAAAGCCCCCCTCCGGAATGTCCGAGGCGGCGGCCAGGGGGACGCGCCGCAGCTCCCCCGCCGTGTCAAAGAGGACCAGTTCCCCCAGGGGGGCGCCGGCGCTTACCGGGGCGATCACCGGATCCCGCACCGCGATTTCCCAGCGGAGCCCCCCTCCCCGGCCAATGAGGGCGGTACATTCCAGGGCTTCCCCGGGGATCAGTTCCAGGGCGTTTTCTTTACCCTTCCAGACCCGCGCCGGGGGAATGACCGGGGGAGGGGGCCGTAAGGTTTTATAGCGGGTAAAGGCCCAGGTAAGGAGTTTTTCCCCGTCGGCGTCCCGGATCCGGTCCCCGCCGTATTCCGCCGGGGCCCCCAGGATCACCGCGATAAAACGGGTCCCCCCCCGTTCCGCGGTCAGGGCGATGTGGTAGCCCGCCTCGTCGATGTAACCTGTTTTAAGGCCGTCCACCCCTTGGATCCGGTCCAGCAGGGTATTGCGGTTGCGCTGGATTATGGTATTGGGCCGGTTCCGGAAGGCCTCCCCCACATTGGCCGGTTTTGGGTAGGCAAACTCCCGTACCGAATGGAGTTCCCCCAGAGTTTCCGGGTGGATCCTGAGGTATTCCCGGCAGAACAGGGCGAATTCCCGGGCGGTGGTGATATTATATTCGGATATTCCCGAAGGCTCGGTAAACCGGGTTTTGGTCAGTCCCAGGAGACGAGCCTCCCGGTTCATCTCCCGGGTAAAATCCTCCACCGTGGGGAAAAAGAGGAGGGCCGCTGCCGCGGCGGCATCGTTTCCCGAAGGGACCGCCAGCCCCAGGAGCAGTTCCCGGATGCTTGCCCGCTGCCCCGGCCCGATAAACATCAGGCTTGACCGGGGGGGCTGGTTCGCGGCCCAGCTTTCCCGGGGCAGTTCCCGGACCTCCTCCAGGGAGAGCCCCCGGGCGGCAGCCTCCCGCAGGACCAGATGGATGGTCATCAGTTTGGTCAGGGACGCGGGGGGAATCTCCTCGTCCATGTTTTTCCCGTAAAGGATGGTTCCCGTCACGGCGTCCATCACCACCGCGGCCCGGGAACCGATATCCGGGGCGTCCAGGACGGGATCCAACGCCGCCGCGGTAAAGGGATACAGGAGCAGGGATATAACACAGAGCCAGGCTCTTTTTTGAGCCCGGCAAAGGGGCATACCTAACGCTGAAAATGAGAATTTGATCAAATAACCCTCCCTTTCTTACCCAATATAGTATATATTTTAAGTATCTTGTATAGAGGAGTGTCCATGACCCCTATCTGTCTGCATAATGGGACGGTGATGACCGGTTTTGCCGTTATGGAACAAACCGCGGTGTTAGTCGAGGACGGTTTGGTGGCGGATGTTTTTTCAAAGAAACGGTTTGACCAAAAACATTTTGGGCCGGATGTCAAAGTTATTGACGTAAACGGCGCCTATATAGCCCCCGGCTTTATCGACACCCATATCCACGGTTTCGGCGGGTACGGGACCGAAGACGCCTCGGCGGAGTCGGTGCTGGAGATGTCCCGGATCCTCGTCCAATACGGGGTAACCGCCTTTAACCCTACCCTGTACCCGACGGAGGCCGGGGCCATGCTGGAGGCGGTTTCCCGGATCACCTCCGCCATCGGCAAAGAAACCGGGGCCCGGATCATGGGGCTGCATTTGGAGGGCCCCTTTCTTTCGCCGGACCGGCTGGGGGTTCAACGGCCGGAAACCCTTAAGCAGGTGGATATCTCCTTTATGGAACAGCTCTGGGAGGCCTCCGGGGGGCATATCGTTAACATGACGGTAGCCCCGGAAATTAAGGGGATGCGGGAACTGGCCCTGTTTTGCATCAAAAAAGGGATCGTCCTCCAGGCGGGGCATACCGACGCCAAATATGAAAACATGGTGGAGGGTATGCAGGCGGGGATCCTTCATTCCACCCATCTGTTTAACGCCATGAGCAAGCTGGATCACCGTAATCCCAACGCCGTGGGGGCCGTCCTTATCCACCCTGAGATGTCCTGTGAAATTATCGCCGACGGCTGCCACGTACACCCGGATCTTTTCAAGCTGCTCCGGCGGGATAAGCCCATTGATAAGATAGTGCTGGTTACCGACGGGCTCAAACCAACCGAACAGAAGGGGGGGCCCTTCTACGCCAATGGGGAAGAGGTGGTTTTCCATGACGGGGTTTTTCACCGGAAGCTGGACGACGTGATTGCCGGGTCCGCCCTGACCATGATCCAGGGGATCAAAAACCTGGTCGCCTTTGGATTCAGCCTGGAAGACGCGGTACGGACCGCCGGTTCCAATCCCGCCCGGGTGATGCGCTATACCCGGAAGGGTTCGATTATCCCGGGGCAGGACGCGGATCTGGTTGTTTTTGACCGGGAGTTTACTATTTTAGTATCCCTCGTGGGGGGGGTCATTAAAAAAAAGAGCCTATAGAATAAGGAGATGCCATGCGTTTGATTATCGAGAAGGATTATGAAACGGCAAGCCGCTGGGGGGCGGCGTATATCGCCAAACGGATCAAGGACTTTGCCCCCCGTCAGGATAACCCCTTTGTCCTGGGCCTTCCTACCGGATCCAGCCCCCTGGGCATCTATAAAGAGCTGATACGGATCCACCGGGAGGAAGGGCTTTCCTTTGCCCGGGTGGTTACCTTCAATATGGATGAATACGCGGGCTTAGACGGTAACCATCCCCAGAGTTACCACCGGTTTATGTGGGACAATTTTTTCAGCCATATCGATATACCCCGGGACCATGTCCATATCCTCAACGGTATGGCCCCTGATTTGGCCGGGGAATGTAATGCCTACGAGGAAGCGATTGCCTCCTATGGAGGGATAGAGCTGTTTCTGGGAGGGATGGGCGCGGACGGGCATATCGCCTTTAACGAACCCGGTTCCTCCCTGCGCTCCCGGACCCGGGTCAAGACCCTTACCCGGGACACCAGGATCGCCAACGCCCGTTTTTTCGAGGGGGACCTCGGCCGGGTCCCGTCTCTGGCCCTGACCGTGGGGGTCGGCACCGTGATGGATGCCCGGGAGGTGTTGATCATCGTCAACGGCCGTCACAAGGCCCGGGCCCTCCAGGCCGCGGTGGAGGGGGGCGTAAACCATATGTGGACCCTTTCCTGTCTCCAGATGCACCCCCGGGCGATCATCCTCTGCGACGAAGATGCCACCGAGGAGCTCAAGGTCGGGACCGTCCGCTATTTCAAGGATATCGAAGGCCGCTAGGAGCCTGTTGCACTTGTGGATTTTTTGCATATATATGCAAAAAATCCTCGATTATCGGGCTCCTTTATGCAGTTTGCAGGGTATAAAAATTCACTTTCGTGAATTTTTATACGATTTTGCGCTAAAGCGCAACAAACTGCTAGCGGGTTGTTCAGACTAAGGGCTTGTCCCTTAATAACAAGCGCTTTGCGGAAGGCGATGAAGGCACACGCGAACATAGGCAGCCCAAGATATGAACTTTCCAATTTCTCATAGCGGACCAGTATTTTGCGAAAACGGTTCATCCACAAGCGGGCGGCTTCCACGCTCTACCGCCGCGCCTTGAATTCCCGATGGTGTTCCTGCTCTCCGTTTTCTTCCCCCCGGCTCTTGATGTGGGGAACCAAAGGAACGCCGGCGGTTCCCGGTTAAATTCCTCCTTTATGTTTATATACGCCGGCCCTGAGTTTCGGCGGAAGGCCCCGGATTATGGCGGCACAAAGCGGGAAACCGGCCGGGGGCAAAGGGCGAATGGGTTTGTCCGGCCTACATGGAGGCCAGGAAGGGTATACAGACGAGACCCAGGGCGTCCCGGAGCACCCGGAGTACCCCCCGGCAGAGGGCCAGGCGGGTGGCGGCCAGGTCCGGGGTCCCGGCGTTGAGGATGGGGCAGTCGTGGTAGAAACGGCTGAAGGTCTTGGAGAGCTCGTAGAGATAGGCCGTGAGAAGGGAGGGGTCCATCCGGGCGGCGGCGGCGGCTATGGACTCGGGGTAAGCGGCCAGGGTTTTAAGGAGTTCCCATTCCGCGTCCCCCGAGAGAAGTGCCGGGACAACCGCGCCCCGGGCGGCGGCGCTCCCCTCCTCTTTGCGGAGCATGGAGGAGATCCGGGCCCCCATATACTGAAGGTACGGGCCGGTATTGCCGTTAAAAGCCAGGGATTCCTGGGGATCGAAAAGCATATCCTTGAGGGGGGACACCTGGAGCAGGTAATAATGGAGGGCTCCCAGGGCTATTTTTTCCGCCGTTTCCCCGGAATCCCCTACGGCGGCTTCCCGGTCCTTATCCCGGATCTCCTGTAAAGCCAGGGCTTTCAGGCTGTCCAGGAGGTCGTCGGCGTCCACCACCGTACCTTCCCGGCTCTTCATCTTGCCCTCGGGGAGGTTTACCATGCCGTAGGAGAGATGGTAGAGATTTTCGGCCCAGTCAAAGCCCAGCTTTTTTAATATGGTAAAAAGCACCTGAAAATGGTACTGCTGTTCCGAGCCCACCACATAGATAAGCCGGTCAAAGGGCCAGTCCCGGTGGCGGTGTATGGCCGTACCGAAGTCCTGGGTGATGTACAGGGAGGTTCCGTCTTTGCGGAGGAGTACCTTTTTGTCGAGTTTTTCCGCGGTCAGGTCCACCCAAACCGAACCGTCCTCCTCCCGGTAAAAGATCCCCCGGTCCAGGCCCTTGAGGACCTCCTCCCGGCCGGAGAGGTAGGTCTGGCTTTCGTAGTAGTACTGATCAAAGGAGACCCCGGTACGCTCGTAGGTTTCTTTCATCCCCTTTACGGTCCATTCCCGCATCTTTTCCCACAGGGCCACCGTCTCCCGGTCGCCCTGTTCCCATTGGCGGAGCATCTCCTGGGCCTGTTCCTCCGCCCCGGGATTTTCCTTGCTCATGGCGTGGAATTTAACGTACCAGTCCCCCACAAAATGATCGCTTTTTACCCCCTCGGATTCGGGGGTTTTCCCCTGGCCGTATGTCCGGTAGGCCAGCATGGATTTACAGATATGCACCCCCCGGTCGTTGATGATGCAGACCTTGCGGACCTCGGCCCCACAGGCGGCGAGGATCCGGGAGATGCTTTCCCCCAGGACATCGTTCCTGAGATGCCCCAGATGGAGGGGTTTATTGGTGTTGGGGCTGGAAAATTCCACCATAATCCGGGATCCTGACAGGGTTCCCGGCCGGCTGAAGGAGGGGTCCCCTATCTTCCCCAGAATGGAAGCGGCGGCCTCCGCCCGGTTCAGCCGGAGGTTGACATAGGGCCCTTCGGCGGTAAAGGGTTCACCCAGGCTGTCCGCCGCCATCCGGGCTATCTGGGGAGGGGGTTTCCGCAGCAGTTTGGCAAAGCCGAACATGGGGAACCCCAGATCCCCCAGTTCCGGCTTGGGGGGAATTTCGGCGATCACCGCGGAGGGGCTGACATTCCCCTCAAGGCCCGCCTCCCGAAGCAGCTTATTTAACGTACCGGCGATCCGGTTCTTCCACGCTTCTTTAAAATCGTACATATCTCTTCCTTACTTAAAAAAACACCGAAGATTTTTCAGAGCCGGCCGGCGCGGCGGAAGCATCCGAAAAGTTTGAAGGGCTTGTCCGGACATCCCGGGGCCCCGGCGGGCCTCCGCAAAAGACCCCTGCCCTAAACCGGGGGTCTGGAACCGACGAGGGCGATCATCCTGGTATAGTCCCGGCCTTCCCGCCTGAAGGAACCCAGCCGTTCATCGGTAACGGTACAGTCCCCGCAAACCGCGAGGTTCCGCACCCCGGCCCCGGCCAAAAGCCGGGCATTGGCGGCCCGAAGGTCCAGAAAGGCTTCCGCCGGGCCCGAGCCGTTCCGGGGACGGCGGATCACCACCGGGCCCAGGGGATAGGCGCCGGGCCCCCCGAATTCCTCTTCAAAGAGCCGGGCCCGCCCTTCGTCCACCCGGTAACAACAAGACCCAATACAGGGCCCCAGGACCACCGCCGTTGCCGCGGCCCGGGTGTTCCAGCGTTCCCCCATCAGGGCCAGGGCCTTGAGGACTATCCCCGTCCCCTTCCAGCCCGAGTGGAGGACGCCGAAGGCGCCGCTGTCGGTATCCAAAAGGTACACCGGCAGACAATCCGCCACGGTAACTGAAAGCCAAATATTCCGGTCCCGGCTCACCAAACCGTCGGCCCGGGGCCGGTGGCGGGGGCTGTACCGATCCAGGACCAGGACCTCCCGGGAATGAACCTGGGTTAACCCGTAAACCCGGGCGGGATCCAAACCCAGGGATTCACAAAAATCCCGCCGCCGGCGTCCCTCCTCAGCATATACCATATTACCCGCAATTCGGGAAGAAATCAAACAGGAAATTCCCTCCGCCGGAAAACCCTCAAAGAGAAAAGGGAATTCCGCATGGGAACCGGAAAATGAGAGGCTGAAAGGGTAGATCCGCATGGCTATTTTTCTAACTCCAGGGCAATGATAACATTGAAGAACCGAAAGGATTCCTGTAATTGATCCAGGGAATCAGTAAGGCTGGCTATAAAGGCGTTCCCCTTTCCCGCAAGCTGGGTCATATTCATCAGGACAGCGGATTCCCCGATGGAGGTGGTTTTTAATATTTTCCCCAGCATTTTGATGATGCCTTCCAGGGCGGTCTTGGCATTTCCGACAATTTTATAAACCTCCTGGTTGGCCTCGTCGGTGACGGAGAGGAGCTTATGGCGCCTCGATGAAACAACGGCCTTATCCGACTGGGCAGCGGCATACTGTTTTCCTAATTCCCCCACCGGAGAGATCCGCATTTCAAACTGTTTTATGGATTCCTCAAGTTTCATGAGCTCATTATAATTTTCGGTAAAATCGGTCCGATCTTCCCGGTTATAAAAACTCCCGCCCAGGAGGATGGATTCGAGGGGCTCATTAACTTTTTCCATGAAAATCGACGAATAAAAGGTCAGGAGAAAGGACAGGCAGAGCTTGCCCTTCACCGGAAACCCCTGGGGATTGGCATCGGAAGCCGCATAGTTCAGGGGCTTTAAATTGGTCCTCTTGAAAAATTCGTTGATCGAAGCTATCAGCCGTTGTTGACTGTTGACCTGGACATAGCGGGTAAACCGTTTATCCACAAACTGCCTCCAATGGTCCCGGTACACCAAAAACCAATCCTCCCCGCCGCTGATATCCAGGGGGCTCAGGGTCAAATCCCGGCTGGTACAGCGCAATATCTGGGTTAAGGGGACTTCCTGGTTAAAATCACGGATAATATCCAGGGATTTTTGCGCCTGGGCAAGGAGCTGGTCCATTTCCGCCGTAATATCCGTTTTTTTATCCTTCTGCCGCGCTTGGAGGGTAAAAACAAAAAGGGATTCCAGCAGAGCCATGGAGGGTACGTATTTTAAAGAAAACAGCACATTCTGCAGGATGATTAATTGATCCTTTACCATACCGGCGACACAAACAGGGCCCTTGAACGCCGCGACATCAGCGAAATTCAGGATGAGCCGGTCAAAAAGGAAGGTGGACAGGGTTTTAAGACACTGTAAAGCACGGGTATTGGCGTACATGGTGCTTTTTTGCTGTTCGGTGATCAGCGCCAGGCTCTTTTCCGTGGTATTCGCGAGGGTTTGACGCAATTCCGCCTCGGAGGCTTCGGGGTTTTCGGCGATGAGGATTTCAGGATCCGTCCCCTTGTCGAGGCGGCTGTGGATATCCTCCATCTCCAAGGAACCCAGGAACGCGTAAAAAGCCCCCTTGTCCTGATTAATGCTCTGGTCCAGGATCTTATAAAAAAAACGGGCGGCTTCTTTGAGTTTAACCAATTTTTTATACAGCCCCGGCAGGAGGTAATCCCGCTGGTAATCGTAAATTCCCGGGGTCGCTTCGTTTATCCACTTGCCGATAATGGCTATGCGACGGTTCTCAAAGAACCGTATCGGGGAGATTCCCTGAAAAAAACTCAGAAACACAAAAAACAACCGGGTATACCAGGGCAACTGGTCATACGCCGCTTGCTGGATGTTCGTGGAAACAACATCATTTTGTTCTTCATAAAGAGTTTCTTGGGGAAGAGAAGAATAACGGCTGAGTTTTTCAAAAAAAACTTTCCGTTCGGACGGGGACAAGCCCGCAGCCAATTTACCAAAAATATGGGACTCTTCCATAATTAAAACACGATGCACTATGAGGCTTGTCCGGAAACCTCAGGTTCCGAACAAATTCCGCTAAAAAACCGCAACTTCGCAGCCCCGGGCGGGAAATTGCAAGCCCGACGGGACAACCGGCCGGGTTGCCTCACCAGGCTATTTACAAAAACGATCAAGACCTTACGATGCTCCTATGCGGAAAGAAAAGAAATTTCGTCCTTTTTCCTTCCCGGCTCAAGCATATCAATAGTATCCAAAAACTGCAAGGCTTGTTGAAACCGGCGGAGGGAATTACCGACACCGCTTACAAAACCGGGATTTTTTGATGCAATTTGTGCAACATTTGCCAGGGCGTCATAATTTCCGCCGGTCTCCTTCCGCATAAACCCCTCCAGGATTTTTATCATTTCCGCGATAGTCTGTTTGGCGGTGGTGACGATCCCTTCGGCCTCAGCGGCTGCCTCGTCAATCACCCGCTGAACCTTGCGCCGTCTTGGGGGACCGGGTATCGGCTCCGCATCCGATGAAAAATAGGTGTTCCCATACGTTCCTTCGGGGGACAATTGGAATTCAAACTGCCGGATGAGATCCTCAAGTTTCATGATTTCGTTGTAAATCTCGGTGAACTGGGTCCGGATTTCCACCCGGTAAAACTTGCCCTCTATCATGATAACCCTCAGAAACTGATGAATATCCGGCATAAAAATATTCGAATAAAAAGTCATTAAGAAGGAAAGCGCCAAACCCTGGGAGAGGGGAAAACCCTCGGGGTTGTACTGGGAAACCACATGGTGTATGGTTTTTAAAGGGCCCCCCTTAAGAAACTGATGGATGGCATCCACGAGCTCCTTGTGCCTGCACTGCCGTTTATATTCGTTGAATTGGGTATCCGCCTGCCGTTTCCAATAGTCCCGGTAAGCCACAAACCAATCCTCACCGCCGCCTATTTCCTGGGGCAGCAGCCTCATATCCCGGCTGATACAACGGAGTATCAGCGTAAGGGGCACCTCCCGGTTAAAATTCCTGATAGCCGCCAGATCCTTTTCCGCCATAGAAAGGAGGCGCCGCATCTCTATGGTAATATCCAGGGGAGGCTCCTCCTTATATTCCTGCAGGACAAAAATAAAAAGGGATTCCAGCAAAGCCATGGGGGGTACCTGTTTGAGAGAAAACAACACATTCTGCAGGGTGACCAAGGGAGCTTCCACTACCGTACCCTTGCAAACCAAACCGCCGTGCGCCG
Organism: Treponema sp.; assembly: GCA_031275535.1. The sequence goes on from JAISOR010000145.1 coordinate 12,511, forward strand.
GATTAACGGCAAAACTCAGGATAATCCGGTCAAAGGAGAAGGTTGACAGGGCCTTGAGGTAATTTAACGAGCGGACATTGGCGTACATGCGTCTTTTTTCATCTTCGGTAATGCGGCTCAGGCTTTGTTCCAGGCTGTTAAGCGCCAGCTGGCGTAATTCCCCTTCCTGCAGGGCGGGATTTTCAAGGGCAAGCGCTTTAAAATTGGTCCCGTTTAAAAGATACTGGTGGATATCCCCCATTTCCAAAGAAGCCAGGAACGCGTAAAAAGCCCCCCTGTCCCGGTTAATACTCTGATCCAGGGTATTATAAAAAAAACGGGCCGCGTTTTTGAGTTCCATGAGTTTTTCACGGAAATTCGGAAGAAGCAAGTCCTGGCGGTAATCATAATGCCCCGGGGCCTGCCTGTTTATTATTTTACCGATCCGGGCGATCCAGCGGCGCTCAAATATCTGTTCCGGCGGGAGGCCGTTAAAGAAGCTGATGATTCTATATTTTAACCGTACATACCAGGGCAATTGGTGGTATTGTTCTTGCTCGGATATGATGAAAATGGAATCGTGCCGCTCCTCATATAAAAGCGCCTGGGAAAGCCCCGAATGAACGGTGAGTCTATCTAAAAGGTCCTTCCGTTCCTCCAAAGACAATTCTGAGGCAAGCTGGCCGAAGGCCCCGGATTCGTTCATACATAACTATACGTCCTATGGCCGAATCGGTCAATGTTTTTGTTGGATTGCCCCGTGGTAAAAGCAGCCGCCCGCGGGGCATCAGGGGCGGCGGGCCGAAGGCGGATCAATTCCCGCTTAGCTCAATACGGTTTCTTTTAGCCCCTAGGGGAATTGAACCCCTCTTTTAAGATTGAGAATCTCATGTCCTAACCAATAGACGAAGGGGCCCAGCCAAACGACGCGGGGCTTTACCCGGAAGAAACAATCCGGCGGATTATTTCTCTCCCCATCATTACAACGCGCTTCTCCCCCGGGAAAAATCATCCCCCAAGCAGAACCAGCCCTATTGCCCCGAGGGCAATCCTGGCAACGCCCGTAAGGAACGAGCCTATAACGGATTACACCGAATTGTAACAGGCTTGTTCGGAAACCTCCGTTTCCCCGCCATATTCCGCTCAAAAACCGGGTCGCCGCGCAAGTCTACTATACCCATACTTTCCCCAGGGTGTCAATATGTCGAGCCCGGTTCAAACCCGGCCGGGGGATGGAACGAGCCCGGGCACACCGGTTTCCCCTATCTCACCGGGGAAACCGGCAGTTCCCTTTGCTCCGGGTGTTCCCGAAAATAGGCCGAGAGGAGGCAGGCCATGGCGGAGAGCTCCTGTTCCCGGGCCAGAAGGGTCTTTAAATAGGTGCCCCACAGGAGATTGCCGCAAAAATAGGCAAAAAAACGGCGGGCTCTGCTTAAAAAGAATTCCCGGGGCTGGTATCGTTCCAAAAGTTCAAGAAAACGGAGGGCGATTTCTTCCAGATTGACCCTTTCCGGGAAAATCGCCGGGGATCGGGCCGCTTCGGGGGCCGCCGGGTGAACAGCGCCCCGTACCTGGGCGAAGATCCAGGGGGCACGAACCGCGAGGCGGCCAATCATAACCCCGTCACAGGCTCCCGCGGCCCGGCGGACCAGGTCTCCGGCGCTGTTTATATCCCCGTTACCCACCACGGGAATGCCCAAAGCCTCCCGGAGAAGCCCCACGTATTCCCAGCGGGCCCGGCGCTTAAACTTCTCCTTTGCCGTCCGGGGATGGAGGGCGATCAGCTCCACCCCCTCCGATTCAAGGCGCTTACAGAACCGGAGGAGGTATTCAGGATCATCCCCGGGGCCTGTCCTGAGTTTTACGCTCAACCGCCCCTTTACCTCCCTCCGTACCCGGCGGATCATCTCCCCCGCCCTGTCCGGGGAATCCATCCACCGGACGCCGGCGCCGGTCCTCACGATGGCCGGGGCGGAACAACCCATATTGATGTCGATTCCGGCTTTTTCCTTCCGGTCCAGGACGGCCGCCGCCGCGGCCAACTGTTCCCCGTCGGCCCCCGCCAGCTGGTATACCACTTGTCCGGGACAGGGCCCTCCGTCGGTATAGTATGCCTCAAAGGGGCCGCCCCCCAACAGGGCCCCGGCGCTTATCATTTCCGTATAATATTCGTCACAGCCGCCAAAGGAGGCAATTAATTCCCGCAGGGCCCGGTGGCTTATTTCCGCCATGGGAGCTAGTA
>JAISOR010000132.1 GCA_031275535.1 Treponema sp.
CAGATGCTTGAATTTCCGCAGACTATCTTTAATCTAAATTTGTGAGGTGCTATATGAGTAATGTATACACACCCTGGGCTTATTTGGAAGATTACCGGGGAAAGGTTTTTACCGGAACATGGCCAACCCTGCCGGAGGCCTTTAAAATCACCGTTTCCCGTTATGGGAACCGGCCCTGCTTTACCATTTTTGAACCTGACCGTATCACGCTGACCTATGATGAGGCATATAAGATAATCCTGGCCGTGGCCCGGTGGCTCCATAGCAAGGGGGTCAGAAAGGGGGATACGGTGGCTTTAACGGGCAAGAATTCCCCCGAATGGGCGGTAAGCTATATTGCCATCCATTTTGCCGGGGGCGTGGTGGTTCCTATTGACTATCAGCTTAAAACCGAAGAGATTGACCTGCTCTTAAAGACCTCTAAGGCCCGGGTCCTCTTTGTGGACGAAGAAAAACATGAGCGGTATGTTCAAGATTCCGGAATATTAACGGATATTGTTTCCCTTAAAAAGGGTATCGGCAATTATGTATACGACCTGGATGGGCCGGAAGCGGATATTGAGCAGCCTAAAGAGACGGATCTGGCGGCAATCCTCTTTACCTCCGGCACTACGGGCGTTCCCAAGGGCGTTATGCTGACCCATGAGAATTTCCTTGCGGATAATTACCTGGCCCAATCCTACCTTGTGCTGTTTCCTACCGATGTATTTTACGCCCTGCTGCCCATCCATCACGCCTATAGTATGACCGTCTTTATTGTTGTCATGGCCGTGGGCGCGGAACTGGTATTTGGCAAGCGCATGGTTACCAAGGCCATCCTGAAGGACCTTAAGGAGGCGAAGATCACCCTGTTCCTGGGGGTGCCCATGCTCTTTAATAAACTCCTGTCGGGGATTATGCGGGGCATTAAGGAAAAGGGCCCCCTGGTATTCGCCCTTATTACGGTTATGATGGGGATCTCGGGGTTTATCAAGAAGACCTTTAGGGTAAATCCGGGAAAGAAGATGTTCCATTTTATCCTGGAGCAAGCCTCCCTGACCACCGTAAGAACCTGTATCTGCGGCGGGGGTCCCCTGGCGGCCAGCGTATTCAAAAAATACAACCAGTTGGGGATCAACTTTATCCAGGGTTATGGGCTCACCGAAACCTCCCCCATCATCAACCTTAATCCCATAGAGCATTACAAAGAGGCCAGCGTGGGCAAGGTGATCCCCCAGGTGGATATGAAGGTCCTTAACCCCGATGAACGGGGGGTCGGGGAGATCATCGTCAAAGGGCCGGTGGTAATGAAGGGCTACTACGAGATGCCCGAGGAAACCGCCGCGGCCTTTACCGAAGACGGCTATTTAAAAACCGGGGACCTGGGCTACCTGGACAGCGAGAATTACCTCTATCTGACCGGCCGGGCAAAGAATATCATTGTCACCGAGGGAGGCAAAAACGTCTATCCCGAAGAAATAGAAAATGAATTCCAGCTTTTCGAGGAAATAGAGCAGATCCTGGTCCGGGGTTTTGTACTGGATAAAAGGCTAAAGACCGAGGGCATAGAGGGGCTGGTCTATCCCAACCCGGAATTCTTTAAGCCCCTCCGGGAACATGAAGAAAAAACGGTCTCGAAGGAAGAAATAAAGGCCCGGATAGACAAAATCATCGCCGAAGTGAACCAGCGGCTCCTCCCCTACCAAAGAATTTCCCGGGTGCAGATCCTGGACGAGCCCATGGAAATGACCACTACCAAGAAGATCAAGCGGGATGCGGTATAGGGCCGTCTAAGGCCGGGCAAAGGCGTTTACTCTTTATCCGGGATACTTTAAATGAAAGTACACCGGTACGGTGAGGAAATTCCTTGGGGTCCGGCCTGATGCCTTTTTCGGAACAGTGGCTTTTACGGAGTATCCCGGATACACGCAAAACATTGCCCGGCCTTCCCTTGCACGGGGGAAGAGGCGGTTCCTCGCATAATAGGGCTGCCAATCGGCGGATTTCCCGCCCCCTCGCTCCCCACTCTTCACACTTTCTTCACTTCCCCCGCCGCCTTTACTCATCTCCACCCTCCACCCTGACTCTTAGTTACTCCGCAGGGGTCAGATGATAGCCGCCGACTGATGCGGGGGACATGGTCCCAATGGCCGGATATACCAGATGCATCCCCCCAATGGGAATAGCGTTCTTCGCGGCGTAGTCCAGGACCTGCTTCCGTATGGCCGCGGCGGCCTGGGGGTCCGTGTCGTAGGTGACCGATACATCCGGCAGGGGGAGCTGGATGTCCTGGGCGTGGACCAGATCCCCCCAGATGAGCAGTTTTTTCCCCTCGGATTCCACCATGTATAGGGTATGTCCCGGCGTATGGCCAAAGGCGGCGATGGGGCTTATCCCCGGAAGAAGCTCCCGGATTTGGGTCCCCAGTTCGCCGGGGAGGAAGGTCTCCACTTGGGACCCGTAGGGGGCCAGGGCTGCGGCCGCGGCGGCGCCGGGTTTTACCCAAAAATCCCGCTCCTGCCGGGCCAGATAGACCTTTGCCTTGGGAAAGAGGGCCTTCCCGTCCTTTTGGAGGCCCCCGATATGGTCCCCGTGCATGTGGGTCAGCAGCACCGCATCAACCTGATCTGGGCGGATCCCCAGCCCTTTCAGGCCTTCAAAAAGGGTGCCCCCGAATCCCGTATCCACCAGGATGATCCGGTCCGGGGTGCGGATAAGAAAGGTATTGGTCTCCGACTGATAGGTCCCGCGGGGCATATAGCGCCGGATCTGGGCCTCGTCAGCCCCCAGGAGGATGGAACTCCTCCCCTGCCCCCGGTTTTCCACCAGCATATATACCTCGAAACGGCCAAGCCTATAGGTAAAAATGGCATTGTCCGCGCCGAACCCGTTAACCGTCATAACGCCTAGAAAAACCCCCCAAATAATACCCGGTCTCATAAGTCCTCCCCTAAGGATGCCCGGTAATCGTGTCTTTTACGGATTTTTTCAACGAAAAAACCGTAAAAACCTACAAATGCAACAGGCTCCTGGCCCGCTTAATTCGCAAGCGGGTACTATCCAAGAACCCGCCGGCGGTCATCCGCCCGGCGGCCAAGGAACTCATTCTTCAAGGATCGGTTTAGCGGCGGCTACCTCAAATTCATCATAAATTTCTTTAACCGGCTCTTTGGTGATAAGGCTTACTGCCACGATACAGAACAGGGAAATACCAAAGCCCGGCGCCAGGGAGTAGAGCCCGGTAATCTGTCCAAGATTAGTCCAGGTTTCCCCCGTCTTAATCAAGGGGATAAAATCCCAGACAATCACCGTCAGGGCGCCGCTGATAATCCCCGCCAGGGCGCCGTTGCGGTTGAGCCTCCTCCAATAAAGGGAGAGCAGCGTCAGGGCGCCGAAGGTAGCGCCAAATCCTGCCCACGCGTTAGATACGAGGCCGATAATATTGGAGGAGGGATTGACGGCGATCAGGTAGGCGATAATGGATACGATTATAACGAAGAGGCGGCTGGAATTGAGCAGATGCTTATTTGACCGCTTCTTCTTGATGACCCCCTGGTATATATCGCTGGTAATGGAGGAGGCGGTTACCAGAAGCTGGGAATCGGCGGTAGACATGATAGCCGCCAGGATGCCGCATACGCAGAGACTCCCCAACAGGGGGATGGGGATGAGCGCATCGGACCGCATGAATATTTCTTCAATTATTATGATAAAGGCGGTTTCCGGGGTATTAATTGCGGGATCGAAGACGATGCTGACCATACCCATAAGGAAGGCCAAAGCCATGGAGAGGAGTACACAGATCCCGGCGATAAGCGCGGCCCGGGAGAGGTCCTTTTCTCTTTTGGTGGCCATGAAACGGACCAGAATATGGGGCATGCCGAAATAGCCAAGGCCCCAGGAAAGCTCGGATACGATGGAAACGGCCCCTCCGGGCTGACGGGCATCCGTAAAATTGAACAATTCGGGGGGAACGTTCCGGGCGATTTCCGGGAACCCGCCGATTATATAGAGGGTTACAAGGGGAACCGTTAGGATAACGGCCATCATCAATAAACCCTGGATAAAATCGGTCCAGCATACCGCCCGGAAGCCTCCCAGGAAGGTATAGGCCAGGATTACCAGGGCGCCGATCAGCAGGGCAATTTGATAATCAATACTAAAAACCAGGGAAAAAAGGGTACCGCAGGCGACAAAACTCGAGGCGGTATAGATGGTGAAGAAGAAAATAATGAAGATTGACGAGATAAGCCGTAAGGCATGGGAGGAATCGCGGAAACGGTTTTCAAAATATTCCGGCATGGTAATAGAGTATTTTGAAGTGATCGTATAACGCCGAAGCCGTTTGGCTACCAAAAGCCAGTTTAGGATGGTCCCCACGGCAAGTCCCAGGCTAAGCCATATTGCCCCAAACCCCGCGGTATAGAACATCCCGATTAATCCCAGGAACAGCCATCCCGACATATCGCTGGCGTGGGCCGATAGGGCCGCCACCCAGGAGTTAAGCCTGCGGCCCCCGATAAAAAAATCTGAAAGACTG
>JAISOR010000220.1 GCA_031275535.1 Treponema sp.
ATAAGAAAGTCGGCCCAGTCTTTGTTAGCCATCATAAACGACATCCTTGATTTTTCAAAAATTGAAGCGGGAAAGCTGGATATTATCAACTCAGACTTCAACCTGCGGGCCCTCCTGGATAACCTCTACGTCATGTTTGACCTCATGTTTAAGGAAAAGAAACTAGCCCTTGTTTTTCATATTGATGAAAGCATCCCGTCCCTGGTGTACGGGGACGAAAACCGGCTGCGGCAGGTGCTGACCAACCTCATTTCCAATGCGCTAAAGTATACCTATGAAGGGTATGTTGAATTTTCCGCCTGGCTCTTATCCGATGGCATTTTGCGCTTTGATGTGAAGGATTCGGGAATCGGCATACGGAAGGAAGACCGGGATAAACTCTTCCGGCCCTTCGAACAGTTGGATACCCGGAAAAACCGGAACGTGGTGGGTACCGGTCTGGGGCTGGCAATCTGTTACCGGCTTTGCCAGCTTATGGGGGGAGACCTCTGGCTTGAAAGCGAATACGGCGTGGGATCTACCTTCTCCGTGTCCCTGCCCTATAACCAGGCCCGGGAAGATGTTGAAGACGCCTCTATCGGGGAGCTTAAAGAGTTCTCCACCTCCGGCGTAAAGGTCCTGGTGGTGGACGATATAGAGATAAACCTTGATGTGACCGAAGCGATGCTCCATAGTTTCGGCATCGACGCGGATCTGGCCCAGAAGGGGGCCCTTGCCATAGAGATGGTGAAAAAGAACAGCTATGATATTATTTTTATGGATCACATGATGCCCGAAATGGACGGCATCGAGACCACCCGCCGGATCCGTGAACTGGGGGATGCCTATAAAAAGATCCCGATCATCGCCCTAACCGCCAATGTTATCAACGGTGCGGAGGCCATGTTTTTAGAGAATCAGTTTAACGATTTTCTGGCCAAGCCCGTAGAGTTTTCCTCCCTGAACCTTTGCCTGCGTACATGGCTGCCGAAAGAAAAGATCCGCGAAAAAACCTAAAAGCGGCCTATGCCGGAGGGGGAGGCGTTTCCCGGCCCTCGTATTCGGCCATAATGGCATCCATGTCCTTGACAATGGTCCCGTCGATAAAACCCCTTTGGGCCATGCTGTAGAGGATCGATATGGCTTCCTTATGGCTGCGGGGTTCATGATACGGACGGGTTTCGCTTACGGCCTGATAAATATCTATGCAGGCCAGCATCCGGGCATTAAAATCCAGGTCTTCCGCTTTTTTCCCAAAGGGGTATCCGGTGCCGTCTAATTTTTCATGATGCGCGGAGGCGATGTTGCAGATGGTCTCAAAACCGCTTATGCCCTTCAAAAGTTCGTAGGTCTGCCTTACATGATCTTTGATGATCGTAAATTCATCATCGTTCAGCTTGCCCGGTTTTTCGAGGATCTCCGTTGGGGTGGCAAGTTTGCCGATGTCGTGGAGCGCCGCGGCCAGGTATATTTCTGCCAGTTGCGCTTTATCGTATCCGTAATACGTGCCCATGAGCCATGCCTTGTTGGCGATCTGAACGGAGTGGTGTCTGGTAAATACCGATTTATAGTCGATGATCCGCGCGGTAAGGGCGGCGATGTGCATGACCGCCTCATCCGTAATATCCGTAACCCAGGCGGGGATGCTCCGCTGGACGGTGTCAAGGATACGGTCGTCTCTTAGGGATGCAAGCATTCCTTCATCAAGGACTTGAAGAAGCGCTTCCGCCGCATCTGCGGCAAAACAGGTTCCCCTCTCTGTGAGGATCTGTTTCCGAATGTCCGCCAGATCCTGCGTGGAAATTCTTTGGAAATGATGGGTCACATCCAGCAAGTCGGCGGCGGCGATAAGCCCCGCTTCCAGGGGGTATTCCCCTTCTTTTTTTCCAAAGGGCCCCCCTCCGTCCGCCCGTTCATGGTGGTACAGGACAAAGCCCTCGATATTACTATTGAAGAGCAAGGACTCCGCGTTACGCTGTCCGGATTGGCAATGTAATCGAAAAGCGGGTTCATGTCCGTCCCGTTCCGCCAGGATGTATTCCGTTAAGGCGCTGTCGTGAAATAAAGCACAGGTTGCCAGGACCGATAGGGCGCCGTCATCCATATTAAAATAACGCCCCATGGCTACGGAAAGTACGGCGATCCGCTTGCCATGGTGGGTACTTGCTCCCAATAATCCTTCTTCTACAATATCCAGGGCCGTCGCGATGGCCCGGATTAACTGATCCATTCTAATATTCATATATTCTATTATAGTGGACCGGGAGATTTTTTACTTTTTATCCCTTCAAAATCGTAGTCTGGCCCTGGCGCTAAGCTGAAAACGCTGCCCCCGGGAGTATCCCGGCGGAATGGGGCCGAATTCTCCCCTTTTACCATTGCCGGCAAAGACATCCCGGTCCAGGGGGATCTGCCCCTGAAGGTTCAAGCTTAGTCCCTGGAAAAGCTCATGTTCCACCGACAAAATGGGGGTAAAGGAAAGGTCCTCCGGACCCGCCATGCAGGCGAGGCTGGTGCTGGTATAATCGCTCCAGCGGTAGAGGAGCATGAGGTAAAGGTAATGCCGGTGCTGTAAACCGGAGACAGGGGCCGTATCCTCCGGATCGCCGCCGGACCCTCCCGCGGTTACCGACGAGGCGCCGCTGTAAAGATACTCGGCGAGGCAATACAGCTTGCCCTGGTAGAAGGAATAGTCTGCCCCCGCGCTGGCGGAAAGTCCGTCCATACCGGGGCTGTGCCGGGGGTCCCAGGAGTAGAGCAGGTCCGCGGTAAGCCCCAGGGCAAGGTCGGCCTTGATCGAGAGCCCGGCCCGGTGTATCCCGTAGGGAGACGCGGACAGGGGGGTCTCGAAGGCATAGAGCCCCTGGAGGCTGAGCTGGTTCCAGTGCTGGTCCGCGGAAAGCCCCGTAATAAAGCCCCCGCCGCCGCTCTCCAGGGGGTTCCTGGGCGCGGCGCCGAAGACGCTGAGTTTCGCCGTGTCTCCCGGATAAAACCCCAGGGAAGCCCCCAGGACCGCCCTGGGCCGGGCATCGGGGAGGAGGGGATTCTTAGGGTTAAGAAAATCCGAGGGCCCCCAGACCTGGCCGTATCCAAAGGCCAGCCGCATAAGCCCGGCCTCTCCGTCAAGGTATTCACCGTTCACGCGGAAGTAGAGCCGTTCCGGTTCCAGCCCCGCGGCATAGTTCTCCCCCGCGGCAAAGGGCGAGAGGGGCAGGGGAGAGGCGGCGGCATAGGCCTCCAAAGCAGCCGCCTCCCCGGCAAAGGCCCCCGCCATGGCGATCAGGTTCAGGGCCCCGTAAAAAGTTATCCCCTCCCGGAGTTTTGCCTGCATCCGCAGGTTGGCGTACTCCTCCATGCCGTAAGAAAAATCGGAGGCTTCCCCGGCCCCGGCCCGCAAAAGGACTTTACTGTCC
>JAISOR010000251.1 GCA_031275535.1 Treponema sp.
CGGCCACAAAGCCTTATAACGTCCTTTTAGGTAATTCCATGCAGCCCTATGGGGCTCAATTTTTTCCACCATCCCCAGTGTTTTCTGCTTTTGAAATGCAGCCATCATGAAGTATCCGGTAATCAGCATGAAAAAGCAGATAAATCTTCCTGTTCCAAACAGGGTAAATACGCCGGTAAGATCGATTTTTCCACCCTTGAGTGCCTCCCCCCAGAATCGGCCTGGACCAATCCCCAACATTTGAAAGTGGCTCATTGCTATTCCCAGCGTAAAAATAAATCGCCAAAACTCAACCGAATAATCCCTTTTCTTGATTGCCGAACCGCTCATAAGATAGCCTCCTCTGTAATTTGTTCCTCTATGCGGTATACTATTCCGTATAAAGGTTATTTATCAGCAGGATAACACGACTCTACATATAATGCAAGTATTAAATCAAAAATTGTTCCCCTTTTTTCTCTGCAAGTTATCTTTGACAAGCTATATTCACAACAAGCAGCACTGTAACATTTGCCGGCCCATGATTGCGGTAAAAGAATTCGCTTTGCCAGGGAGGCGCAAGGGATTGTAGGAGCGCGAAGGGTTCTTTGCGCCCGACGCAAAGAATGGAGCCGGAAGGCGGGACCCCGCAAAGTCCGGTTTCCGGCATAAAACGCCGGAAATACGTCCATACCGCTCACGTGTTGACCCCCGGCGGGTTCACCGTTATCATTAGGGCGTGGCGGTACGGAAAAACAACGGAAAAAGAGCCCCCAATTCCCGGAAATCTTCCCCCAAGAAACCGGCGGCTTACATATTCTGGGCGGCCTTTTTTATTATAATCATTGGCCTTTTTTTAGTGAACGGGGAATTGATCCGCAGGACCCTGCAGAATACCCGGTTTATGGAACGTATCTTTAATGGGCCGGAGGAAACGACGCCCGCGTCCGATCCCTCTTCCTCCGATACGCCGGCGGACCAGCCCGTGCCGGTCGAACCAGGCCCGTCTTCCCGGACGCCTGAACCGGAGAAGACCGCTCCCCCGGCGGCGGAACCAACGGTCTCACCGCCGGCCCCCGCCCGCCAGGAGCCGGCGGGCCCCCAGGCAAGCCGTCCTTCCCCTGAAACCTCAAAACCGGCACCGTCCGCCGTTTCTCCCCAACCCGAAGGGTCAACCGGAGGGCAGCCCCCCGGTTCGGCCCCAAGGCCGGAGACCGCAAGCCGCCGGGAGCGGACCCTCTATTTTATGCACCTTGACCGGGATGGGACCATTGTCCGGACCCCGGTCCGCAGGACCCTGCCGTCCTCGGATTCCCCCATGCTCGATGTCCTCCAGGTTCTGTTGCGGGGACCTTCGTTGGAGGAGCAGCAACGGGATCTTATATCCCTTATACCCCAGGGGACCAGGGTCCTTTCCGCCACCGTCCGGGGAGATACCGCTTATATCAGTTTTAGTGAAGAATTCCAGTTCAACACCTATGGGGTGGAGGGCTATGCCGCCCAATTACGGCAAATCGTATGGACCGTTACGGAATTTTCCACCGTTACGGATGTGCAGATCCTGATCGAAGGCCGAAGGGTGGATTATCTGGGGGAAGGAATATGGATAGGCAGCCCGATAAACCGGGATAGTCTTTGAAGGATGTGAAGCGGGGAGGGGCTAACGCGAAGGAATCCGCCGGATAGAAAGGGTCTTTCCCGTTTCCTGGTCGATCTCCGCAATGATCCCCTGGATCTCCGCATCCCCCTTGGCGCACTCCATCCTGTAGAGAACCTGATTTCTAGCCCGGTCCAGGCATATTTTGGGGTCCATGCCGATAATGCTGCCCCTGGCCCCGGTCATGCCCAGATCGGTAATATAGGCGGTTCCGCGGGGCAGGATGCGATCATCGGCGGTCTGTATATGGGTATGGGTTCCCGCCACCAGGTTGGCCCGGCCGTCCAGGTAAAAGCCCAGGGCTTCTTTTTCCTTGGTGGATTCGGCGTGAAAATCCACCAGGACGATACTTCCCGGGTTCTGCAAAAACTCCGGCAGGTTTCCTTCGGGGGTAAATATGGGATGGGTCTCCGTGGCGGCGGCCCTTTGGTTGTTAAAGATCTCGTCGAAGCACCGGAAGGGACAGTCGATGGGGGTCATAAATTCCCGGCCCTGGAGGTTTATCACCAGCCAGGAAAGGGGGAGTTCCGAGCCATCCCGGGGTTTTTCGACCCGGGTCCAGCCCTTTCCGGCGGTCCCGGCGGGGTAATTCGCGGGCCGCAATATCCGGGCCTCCGTGTCCAGGAGGGGCCAGAAGTCCCGTTTTTCCCAGACATGGTTACCCGAGGTAACCACATCGGCCCCTGCGGCAAGGATACGGTTAAGGACAGCCTCGGTTATACCAAAACCATCGGCGGCGTTTTCGCCGTTTACCACCACAAAGTCCGCAGAATATTCCCGGATAAGTCCGGGCAGTTGGGCTTCCAGAACGTCCAGTCCCGGATCGCCCACCACATCACCGATCATTATTACGTGTAAGACTGACATACTACCGCGCGTATTCTATAATCCTCGTTTCCCGGATAATGGTTACTTTAATCCTCCCGGGATAACGCAGATCGTTTTCTATCTTCTTGGCAATCTGTTTCGCCAGATCCTTGGACTGGTCGTCGTTAACCGCTTCGTTATTCACGATTATCCGCAGCTCCCGGCCCGCCTGAATGGCAAAGGCCTTTTCCACCCCCGTAAAGCCCTCGGCGATATTTTCCAGATTCTCCAGCCGTTTAACATAGTTATCCAGCGTTTCCCGCCGGGCCCCAGGCCGGGCCGCGGAAATGGCGTCCGCGATCTGTACCAGCACCGATTCGATACAGGAAGGCTCCATATCGTTATGGTGGCTTCCGATGGCATTGATAATCCGGGGGTCCTCCCCCATCTTCCGGGCCATATCCATACCGATTTCCGCATGATTCAGATCCGAATCGGACTCGATTCCCTTGCCAATATCGTGAAGCAGGGCGCCCCGTTTGGCTAATTCCCGGTTGGCGCCGATCTCGGCGGCCAAAATCCCCGCGATAATAGCCACTTCCTTGGAATGGGCCAGTACATTCTGCCCATAACTGGTGCGGAAATACAGACGCCCCAGGACGCGGATAGCCTCCTGGTTGATATTGTGAATTCCCAGGTCGAAGAGGACCTTTTCCCCCTCCTCAAAGATCTTTTGGGAAATATCCTTGCTTACCTTGGTAACGATCTCCTCAATCCGCGCCGGATGGATCCGGCCGTCGGTAATAAGCCGTTCCAGGGCCGTTTTTGCGATTTCCCTGCGGACCGGATCAAAACAGGAGATAACCACCGCCTCCGGAGTATCATCAATGATGATATCTACCCCCGTTAGGGTCTCCAGGGCCCGGATATTCCGCCCCTCCCTGCCGATAATACGGCCCTTCATCTCATCGTTGGGAAGGGTAACGGTAGCCACCGTTACTTCCCCGGTTATCTCCGTGGCTACCCGTTGTATGGTGGCCACCAGAACATCCCGGGCCTTCTTTTCCGCCGAAAGATTGGCTTCCTGCTCAATCTTATTGATGAGCCCCTGGGCGTCATGCCGGGCCTCGTTCTCCAGGTCCCGGATAATGAGGGCCTTTGCCTCCTCAACGGTTAACCCGGAGATCCGTTCCAGTTCGGCACGGTACCGTTCTTCTTCCTTCCCCAAAGCCAGATCCCGCTCCTGAAAGGATCGCTCCTTTTCGGCAAGAATCTGTTCCGTTTTTTCTATCTGAATCGTTTTTTTATCTATTGTTTCTTCTTTTTGCAAGACACGACGTTCGTATCGTTGCAGTTCGGCCCTGCGTTCCCGAGTCTCCCTCTCCTGCTGGTTTCGATCGCGGATAACTTGTTCTTTTGCTTCAAGAAGTATCTCCTTCTTTTTAGCTTCAGCCTCTTTTATCGCATCCTGTTTAATACGTTCGGCGCGTTGTTCCGACGCCGTAAGTTGGAATCTGGCATACAGCCATCTAATAGTCCAGCCTAAGGTTAACCCGGCAAGAGGGAGGATTATCCATAGTATCCAATCCATCACTCCACCCCTTACCGTATGTTTAATAACTAGTGGTACCAGGATATAACGAAAAAAGAAATCTTGTCAAGATGCAAATTTCCCTATTCGATCCACCCCCTAAGGGCCTCATGGGCTGTTTGGAGCTTATTGATGATATCAATCTGCTGGGGGCACTTTTTTTCACAGCTCCCGCAGCGGATACAATGGGAAGCGTCCTCCTTTGCGTTGGTCATAAAGTAATAGCTCCTTTGGGGCTGGACAAAATTTGCAAACATGGAGCCCTCGTTGTACCGTCCGAATACGCCGGGGATATTGACCCCCTGGGGGCAGGGAAGGCAATATTCGCAGGCCGTACAGGGAATTTGGGTCAGGGAAAGGTATTGGGCCTTTGCCCGGCGCAGGACCTCCTTTTCCCCGTCTTTTAGACAGTGGGGAACCATATCGGGGAGGGAAAAGAGCTCAATATCCTCCTTGAGCTGTTCCAGGGTGGTGACGCCGCTCAAAATTGTGCTGACCTCGGGGTAATTGACCAGGTGCCGGAAAGCCCATTCCACCGGAGGCCGTTTTACCGGATATGCGTCATAAACCGCCTGCACCGGCGGCGGCGGGGTGGCCAGACCTCCTCCCCGCAGGGGTTCCATGATAACCAGGGCGCAGCCCTTTTCCCCGGCGATATGGATAGCCTCGGCGGTGGCCTCGTTTTCGGTATCAAGAAAATTCTGCTGGATCTGGCACATATCCCAGGAATAATGGGACAACACATCCTCGAAGGCGGGGAATTGGCCATGATAGGAAAAACCAATGCCCCGGATCAGCCCTTCGGCCCTGAATTTTTCGTATTCTTCTATTATTTTCCGCTGTTTTATCGCTTCCCAGGTATTTTTTTGGATGTTGTGGATAAGGTACAGGTCGATATAACTGGTTCTGAGCTTTTTTAGGGTATTTTCCAGGTTCCGCCGGATAATATCCTGGGTAGCCATTACCCCAAAGGGCTGTTTGGTGGCGATCTTTACCTTATCCCGGTAACCGCCTTCCAGGGCTTCCCCAAGGATCTCCTCGCTTGTCTTGTTATGGTACCCGTAGGCGGTGTCAAAGTAAGTAATCCCGTGATCCACCGCGTAACGGATCAATTCAAAGGATCTTTCCCTATCCACCACTGCGTCCTTCCCCCGGATAATCCGGGGAAGCCGCATACATCCCATTCCCAGGGCAGATACCGAAAATCCCATTTTCCCATAAGGACGATACTGCATAATGCTCACCTCTTATATAGTCAGATGGGAAAAAATATATTCTCTAAAGTTAACGTTAAGTCAAGGGTCCTGCTTCGGTGCCAGGTATCATAAAGTATTCGTGGTAAAATTTCTTCATGCCTAAAAGCGGTGCCTGGCACTCCGCCGGCTACATCCGGAATTCGCTGCCCAGATACACTTCCCGGACCATCTCGTCCGCCAGGATCACGTCCCGGTCTCCCCGGGCAACGATGGTTCCCTCGTTAATGATAAAGGCCTCGGTGGTTATTTCCAGGGTGTCCCGGACGTTGTGGTCCGTGATGAGGATGCCGATGCCTTTCTCCGCCAGGCGGCGGATGATCTGCTT
>JAISOR010000257.1 GCA_031275535.1 Treponema sp.
CCGGCCGCATTGGGGACAGCTCTTGGCGCTCCGGGGAACCTCGGCGCCGCAATTTTCACAAAAAAAACGGGGACCGCTCATGACGGGAGGGGCTTTGGTATGGGAGGCTTAGGACCCGCATAAGAATAAAATGCCGGGCATCTTATTTCTACGCGGGTCCTTAGGCCCGTTCCTCATCCCGCGGCTTGCGCGGCCGGGCGGTTCCCCGGTTCGGCTTTAGCGCAGCCCCCGCCCGCGGAATCGGCGGGCTTGGCCGCGGACTCCGCAGGCTTGGCCGCGGAATCGGCGGGCTTGGCTGTGGACTCCGCGGGTTTGTCGCCGGAACCGGAGGCAGAACCGGTCTTGGTCCCCGGCCCCTTCCGGTCGGTTACATAAAAGCCGGAACCCTTAAAGATAACGCCGCTTCCGCCGTTTATAAGCCGGCGCAGTTCCTTGCCGCATTGGGGGCAACTGGTCAGGGGCTCATCACTCATATTCTGGAAGACATCAAAAGAATGTCCACAACTCTTACATTCATACGCATAGGTCGGCATATCACGTTCCTTTTATTTCATACTATATTCCAAGGAAGCTTTCCCAAAAACTGAAGTTTTGGGAAAGCCTCTATTCATTCTGAATATACTGAGAACATGTTAAAAAGTAAAGCTATCCCCCGGGCATCCATGGCGCCGGTATGGATAAGCAGGAAGGGCCCCTCCTGGACCGGGGGATTGGCAAAGAGGGCCGCGGCCAAAGCCAGGGGACTTCCGGCGCCGGGAGAAGCGCCGCCGGCCATAAAGAGCCTGGCCATGGAGATGACGGAGACCAGGGCCTTGGCCTGACTTGCCGAGGGGGTCTCAATACGGAGCGCCGCCTCATATACCGGCTCCTCCGGGTCTCCGGCATTCCCGGAGGGTCCGGCCCCCTCCGAAGCCGGCCCCCGGGAAAGGGCATAGACGCCGAAAAGGGCCCGTTTCGCGGGGATTTGGATGGGGATCTCGATTTGGGCGAAGAATTGACTGATGGGGGTCCCGGCGTCCTCCAGCCAGCCCGCCAAAAGGGCCCCCCGGCGGAGTTCCGCAAGGCCCTCGGGGGGCTCGGCTCCCGGGGGCGGGGAAAAGGGGTCCCCGTCGGAGACCAGCGCCCGGTCCGCGTCCAGGAACAGGGAAAGGCCATAGGAGGAAGAGCGCCAGTAGCGGGCCCCTGTGGCGGACCGGGCCTTTTTCCAGGCCGGGCTAAAGGCAAAGGAGAGGCCGCTCCTGAAGCGGGGGTAGCCGCCCCTAAGGACGGCGAGGAAGCTCCGGGGCTCCCCTTCTCCGTAGACCGCGGCCACCGCGGAACCGGTCCGGTCAAGCACCGCGGCGGCGTCCTTTCCGCTCAGATCCCCCAGGGAAACCAGATCCAGTATGGGCCTTGCCTGGGGCACATCGACCGCGAAATACAGGGTTCCCCCGGGGGGCAGGAGGGCAAAATCATCCTGCCCGGGTCCGGGGGGCTCCGCTTTCCGGGGTCCCGTGGCGCAGGAAGCCAGGACGAGGAGGAAAAAGAAGAGCGGCCCCCCTACTCCCAGGGAGCTAGGCCTTTTCAATAGATACCATCCAGTTTTCATCCCCCGCTTCCAGGGGGATCTGGCCTTCGGCCTTAGTCCAGTCCACCGACAGGGCCAGGGTTTCGGCGGCCACGTAATCGGCAAAGGACTCCCAGGCGGCTTTAAGCCGGTCCGGGCCGAAGAGTTTAAGCCGGATCCGGTCGGTAACCGCCAGGCCGGAATCTTTCCGCAAATTCTGCACCCCCCGGACCAGGTCCCGCACATCTCCTTCCCGGGACAGGTCCCCGCTTACCTCCGTGTCCAGGCCCACCGTAAGGGTCCCCTCGTTTAACACCTTGAGGTTCGCCTTTTCAATCCGCCGGATGTCGAGCTTTTCCGCGGTGATCTCCACGGTCCGTGAGGGGCCTTTACCCGCCGTCCCCGGGGACGAAGTCTCTATGGACAGGGCGGCCCCCTCCAGGATGCCCTGAATTTCCGCCTGGCTCAGGGATTCAATGCGGGCCGCAACGGCCTTCATGTCCTTTCCCAGTTCCTTCCCCAGGACCCGGAAATTGGCCTTGGCCTGATACTCCACCAGATCTTCCTCGTTATCCCGGAAGACCACGTTCTTAACGTTCAGTTCCTCCCGGATAATTTCTTCCATTTCCAGGAGTACCTTTTTCTCTTCCCTGTTCCGGGTTACCAGTTCCACGGTCCGCAGGGGCTGGCGGATCTTGATGTTGTACTGGGAGCGGAGGGACCGGCCCATGGAAACCGCATGCCGGACCACGGCCATCTTATATTCCAGCGGATGGTCCCGCCGGGCCTCCCGGGGCAGGGGAAAATCCACGAGGTGTACGGACTCCGCTTCCCCCTCCCGGCGGAGGTTTTGCCAGATGGCCTCGGTGGTAAAGGGCATAAAGGGCGCGGCGGTGATTATCAGGGTGCGGAGTACGTCGCAGAGGGTTCCGTAGGCATCGGTCTTATCCGTATCGTTCCCGGAGCCCCCGCTTAGGGAGGAGCGCCAGAACCGGCGCCGGGAACGGCGGATATACCAGTTATTCAAAAGGTCGATAAATTCCAGGATGGGATCCACCGCCCGGGAGAGGTCGTAGGCATCCAGGGCAGAGCCCACCTTTTCGGCCAGGTTTTCCGCCTCCGAGAGGATCCATTTATCCAGGGGATTGGCGGGATTGTCCGGCGCGCCGGCGGGGCTGATCTTATCGATATTCGCATAGGTTACAAAGAAGCTGTACGCGTTCCACAGGGGGATGAGGATGCTCTTCATCACCTCCCGGACCCCCTCGTCGCTGTAGCGGAGATCATCGGATTTTACGATGGCCGAATGGACCAGAAAAAGCCTGAGGGCGTCGGCCCCAAAGGTGTTCACCACCTCTATGGGATCGGTATAGTTCCGCAGGCTCTTGCTCATCTTCTTGCCGTCCGAGGCAAGGACCAGGCCGCTGACGATGCAGTTCCTGAACGCGGGCTTCTTAAACAGGGCCGCGGCCAGCACGGTGAGGGTATAAAACCATCCCCTGGTCTGATCCAGCCCTTCGTTGATAAAGTCCGCGGGAAAATGGGCCTCGAAAAATTCCCTGTTCTCAAAGGGATAGTGATTCTGGGCATAGGGCATGGCCCCGGATTCAAACCAGCAGTCCAGCACTTCGGGGATGCGGGTCATGACGCCTTTACAGGCATCCCCCCCGGGGGCCGCCTTGCAGGGAATGGTGATCTGATCCACAAAATGTTTATGCAGGTCCCCGGGCTCCTGGCCGGAAAGTTCCTTCAATTCCGCCCGGCTCCCGATACAGATGGTCTTGCCGCAGTCGGGGCATTTCCAGATGGGCAGGGGGTTTCCCCAGTAGCGGTTGCGGCTGATGGCCCAGTCCCGGGCGCCCTCAAGCCACTTTCCAAAGCGGCCGCTTTTGATGTGTTCCGGGACCCAGTATATCTCTTTATTGGCCTCCAGCATGTCCTGTTTTATCTTTTCCACATTGACAAACCAGGACCCCACGGCCCGGTAGATCAGGGGGCTCCCGCATCTCCAGCAATGGGGATAGGCATGGAGGATCTGTTCCCGCTTAACGATTTTGCCCTCGGCCTTGAGCCGGTCCAGGATGGGCTTGTCCGCGTCCTTGACAAAGAGCCCCGCATAGTCCGGCACCTCGGCGGTAAAACGGCACTCGGCGTCCACCGGGCATATCACGGGAACCCCCGTGCCCTTGAGGACCCGCTGGTCATCTTCGCCGAAACCCGGAGCGGTGTGGACCACCCCCGTGCCGTCCCCGGTGGTGACAAAGTCCCCCAGGTAGGTCCGAAAGGCGTTTTGCTCCGCCGCATCTTTGAAATAGGGGAACAGGGGTTCGTAGGTAATTCCCGCCAGATCCGCCCCCTTCATCCGCCAGAGGATCTTGCAGTCCCCTTCGGTAGGCAGGGCCCCGGCCTTCAGGGCCGCCTCGTCCGGCATCCGGGGCGGGTCTTTGTAGTACGCGGGAAGCCGGGCCTCCGCCAGGATGTACCGTTCAGGCCCGGTTCCGCCCGGGGGAAGGGCCTTATCCTCCACCAGGACATAATCGATGTCCGGCCCCAGGGTAAGGGCCAGGTTGGAAGGCAGGGTCCAGGGGGTGGTGGTCCAGGCCAAAAGGTAAACCGGCCCGCCTTCGGCCAGGCCCTTCAGGATGGGCTCCGCGGAAGCGGGACTGCCCGGGACGATGCCGGTTACTTTGAACCGAACCGTAACCGCCGGGTCGTGGACATCTTTGTAGCCCCCCAGGTTAAGCTCGTGGTTGGAAAGGACCGTGGCGCAACGGGGGCAGTAGGGCAGGATATAATGGCCCTCGTAGAGGAGTCCCTTATCCCAGAGGGCTTGCATGATCCACCAGATGGTTTCCATGTAATCCCCTTCCATGGTTTTATAATCATGGTCAAAATCAACCCACCGGCCCAGGCGGGTTATGACCTCCCGCCATTCCTTTACATACCGGAGTACCGCGGCCCGGCAGGCTTCGTTAAACGCCGCCACCCCGTATTTTTCAATATCCGTCTTGGAGTTAAGGCCCAATTCCTTTTCGATAAGGTTCTCCACCGGCAGGCCGTGGCAGTCCCAGCCGAAACGGCGCTCCACCTTCTTCCCCTTCATGGTCTGGTAACGGGGGATAATATCCTTTATGGTACTGGGAACAAAATGCCCAAAATGGGGCATCCCCGTGGCAAAGGGGGGGCCGTCGTAGAAGACGTACTCCTCCGCCCCTTCCCTGGCCCGGATAGATTTCTTAAAAATATCGTTCCTTTCCCAAAAAGCCAGAACCTCTTCTTCCAGTTTGGGAAAACTCACCTTTGGGTCCACACTCTGATACACCGCAATTCCTCCGCCGCAGGATATGACAAGACTTATTTACTACCTTATTATGCCATATTTTGATATACTTATCCAAGTATGACCCGGTAATTCCCAGGGCAAAGGCGTTTACTTTTTATCCGGGATACATTAAATCAAATTCGCTGGTCCGGGAAAAAATTCTTTGGGGTCCTGGCGGTTGTAAAATCCATAGGGGCCCCCCAAGGGGTCCCCCCTGTGGATTTTACACCGCCACCCCACCAGGTTTTTCTTACCGGACCGGTATTTTCTCCGGAAGTATCCCGGATATATGCCAAAGAATTGCCCGGCATTTCCCTAAACGGAGGGAAGAGGGGTTCCTCGGGTAAGGCGGGCACAATCGACGGTTTTCTCCATCTTGGAGTTACCGGTTTTTGTGAGGTTTAATTGATGAGTATGACCAGTAAAGTTCGGCTTCAAAAGGTGATGAAGATCCTGGGGCCCCGGTACCCGGAGCATAGACCGAGGCTTCACTACAAGAGTCCCTTTGAACTCCTGATCGCCACGGTCCTGGCGGCCCAGTGCAGTGATGCGGCGGTAAATCTGGTTACCCCCGCGCTCTTTGGCCGTTTCCCCGATCCCGCGGCCCTGGCGGAGGCCCCGCCGGAAGAACTGGAGGGCCTTATCCGCAAAACCGGCTTTTTCCG
>JAISOR010000266.1 GCA_031275535.1 Treponema sp.
GCCCTGCTCAATGCCCTGGTTCCCCTAATCAGGGGCCTTGAAACCCGGTGGTTCTATTCATCCCGGGGAGGGGCCAATGAAAACGGAGGTTTCCATGGAAACAGATAAACCATCCCCCGCGGGGCCCCCCGCCGGGGGTCTTTCCTCGGGGCTTAAAGATACGGGTTTCCTCCTGGGCTGGATCCTGGGGCTGATTCTGATAGGGGGATTGCTCTGGTTCTTTACCCAGCCCCTGCGGACCCGCCTGGTCATACGATCCGTTAACCGGGTGCTGGCCTCCCTGGATGAGCCCCGGCGGCTCGACGACGCCATTTCTCCCTGGGGATTACCCGGCCAGGGGCCCCAATTAGGTTCCTGGTATATCCTGGCGGAAGCCGATGGCCGGGCGGTGGTCTTTCCCATGATGAACGAGGGGATCCTGGCCTCCTTTATTGCTATCCTCTCCCCGGAGGGAACCGTTGACGCGCTCCTCCCCTTAAGCGCTAATGCGGTCCGAATTTTGGAACGCCTGCCCCCGGGGACCGTACAGACCTATAAACGGCGTATCGAGGGGAGCGAAGCCCTTATATCCAACGGGGGGAGGGGAAAATGACGGATTCTTACTGGCAATCCCATCTCTTTTGGGGGTCCCACGCCCCCCTGGCAAGCCTGACCAGCCTGGGGCTGCTGGTCATGGCCTCGGGACGCACCGCCTTTGCCATAGTGGCCGGCGGCGCCCTGATATGGGTCTATGGCTGGACAGTCCTGGTAGCGGGCTTTGGAAAACCGATCCTCCCCCAAAAGGGGAGAGCCCTGGTATTTGTTTTTTTGTCCAGCTTTTTCGGCAGCCTCTACCTTATGCTGCTCTATTTTATCAATCCCTTCCTGGCAATGGAGAGTACCTTTTTGGTCATGCTGGCCTCCCTGTCCTGCATCAGCGGCGAGATATGCCGCCGGGTGGATGCCCTGGATCCGGAGGAGTCCATATCCAGGGCCGTCCTGGAAGCCCTGGTTCTGGCGCTGCTCCTTATCGCCCTGGCCTTAATCCGGGAACCCCTGGGATTCGGGTCCCTTTCGGTCCCCGGCGGCCCCCAGGGGATTATAGAGCTCTTCAGCATTGACGGAGGGGTTTATTTTCCGGTTCAGATCATCGCCGGTTCCGCAGGGGCCTTCCTGCTCCTGGGTTACGGGCTTGCCCTGTTTCACCACTTCAGGAAGCGGTTTATAAGGACGGAGGATTCCCCATGACGACGCTGGTGCCTTTGGCTGTTTTTTCAGGGCTCTCCCTTAATTTGATACTCCAATTCGGTTTAGGAGTCCGGGATATAGGGACGGAGCGGCCCGTTTTTAGCCCCCTTTCCCCGGTTCGGTGGATCGTGCTGGTTTTATCCGTCTTTATCCTCTGGCTTGTCTTTACCTATATTTTAAGCCCCCTGGGGCTTGGCATCCTGGAACCCTTTTTGCTTTTTCCCCTTAGCTCCCTGATCTGTATGGGCGGTGAAAGGGCGCTTCTCCGGGTTTTCCCCCCCAGGAAAACGGAGGCCGGTCCCTTTTCCCCCCTTTCCGGCTATAATGGCCTGGTCCTTGGCTCCCTGATGCTGACCCTGCGTTTAGCCCTTTCCCCGGTGGAGGCCCTGGTCCTCTCCCTGGGTTTTGCCCTGGGGGTCCTCCTGGCGGTTCTTATCCTGAATGAGATCCGCCGGCGTTCATTTTTAGAGACCCTTCCCCCCGCTTTACGGGGAAGTCCCCTGATGCTCATATCCACGGGACTGCTGTCCCTGATCTTTTCCTCCGCGGCGGCGATCTTTTTAAGCGCCCTGGGTGTTTTTTAGAAAATCCCGGTAACTTACGCTTTTCAGGAATAGAAAAGTAGTCTAGAATAAATGTTACATGAGTCATAAGGTTAGTATCATTCTTGGTTCTCATAATCATGTCCCCTTTGGAACCGGGGACGAGGAATGCGAACAAATATATACAACCAGATTAAAGCCCTTTATCACCGCCCTGAACCAGTACCCCAAGATACCCGCGGTGTTGCACTATTCCGGGGTCCTGCTCCATTGGCTCGAGGGCAGCCACCCCGAATTTTCCATGCTCATTGGGGATTTAATTACCCGGAAGCAGGTGGAAATCCTGGGCGGGGGCTTCTATGAACCGATGATGCCCCTGCTTCCCCAGGCGGATAAGATCGGGCAAATCGAAATGCTTACCACCCATTTAAGGAAAAAATTCGGCAAACGGCCCCAGGGCTGCTGGATTCCCGGCATAGCCTGGGAGCAAAGCATGGTGGGCGCCCTGAATACCTGCGGCATGGGCTATACCTTCCTGGAGGAGGGGCATTTTAAATCCGCCGGATTGTCCGAAGAGGGCTGTTCTTTTCCCTGTATCAGCGAAAACCAGGGGAAACTCCTCATTGTGTTCCCCTATTCCCTCCGGCTGCAGGCTGAGTTTGCGCAAAGGGAGGCCTCCCTGGTGCTAAAAGACCTGGTAAAAGCGGTCCCCCTGGGAGAAGAGCGGCTCATTTCGATATTCCCGGAACAGATTTTTGCCGGAAGCGGAAGTTCCGAAGCCCCGGAACGCACCTATCGCCATTTTTTTGATGCCCTTTCCCGGGCCATGGAGGATGGGGGGGACGTGAAACTGGTTACCCCGGGCCGGATTTTCAAGAGCCTCCGGGGGCTTAAAAAGGCGTATTTCCCCGGCGAGCCGGAGCGGCATTTTTTAATTACCTATCCCGAGGCTAACGGCATCTATTCCAAGATGATATTTACCCATGTACTTATCAACCAGCTCCGGGGGGACAAATCCCGCAAACATACCGCCCGGGAAGAACTTTGGAAATCCCAGGGTTATGATGTCTTTTGCCATCCCGGCGACGGCGGGATATACCGCAATACCACCAGGAAGGCCGTATACCGGGCCCTGCTGGGGGCGGAAAAGATGAGCCGCGACAATGGACGGTTTATCCCTTCCCTTATGGCCTTTGATTTTGATCTGGATGGCAGGGAGGAGTACCTCTTCCAGGACAGGGACATTAATTGTTATGTCAAAACCGGGGGGGCCAGCGTTTTTGAGTTTGATTACCTTCCCCGGACCTGGAACTATCTGGATACCCTGGCCCGCCGCCGGGAATCCTATATTACCGGGCCCCTGGTCGAAGATGAATGCCAAAGGGCGGCTTTTGCGGATCGGCTGGCGCCCCTGCAATTTTCCCTGGAGGATGCCCGGGAGGGCCGTTTCGCGGGGACCCGTTTCTGCGGCAAGGAACAGTACGGGCTCGTCGATATGGACCGCCTGCATGGGAAGGCCCGGTTCCGGCTTCCGGTAAATAACAACCTTCCCTTTGGAAAGATAGAACTGGAAAAGGAGTACCGGTTGAAGAACGATACCCTTACCGTCCGCTATGTCCTTACCAACAGGGGCTTTATGGAGGAGTCCTTTAAATTTATTCCCCAAATAGATTTTGCCTTTGCCGGCGAGGGTTTGGCCTTTCAGGGTATTTTTAAACTTACCGCCCAGGGCAGGCTGGAGGCGGGCTGTGAAGAAGGGGAATTAGCGGATCTGGAGGGCATCGAATTCCGGGATATAAAGAACGAGGTAAGCCTCAGCCTCCGCTCGGGCTTCCCCTTTGATGGGTGGATCCTGCCAATCCGTACCCGGTGCCGGATCAACGGCCTGATCACGGATCAATACCAGTCCACCTGCCTTATGCCCGTCCAGCCGGTTTCCCTGGTCCCCGGGGGGATATGGGAGACCGAATTCAGGCTGCGGGTGTTTTCTTAAGAAAGGGTGGAGGGTAGAGGGTGAAGAGTGTGGAGGGTGGAGGGCGTCGAGGGCGGTCCGATGAGTAAAAGCGGGGCTGCAACGGGCGTCTGGACCCATGGGCGTTCACTCTGTGTTACCATTGCTTGAAGGGAGAGCCCGGCGGAGGGTACTAAAGCTGGGCGGCCAGCATTTGGACCGTTTCAGGAGGAAGACCGGTTGCCTGGGCTACCTGCTCCACCGGCAGCCCTAAACGCAGAATATTCCGGGCCGTGTCCTCCCTAAGCCGCTGCCCTTCCTCCTCCCGGAAACGCCGTTCCTCGTCAAGCTCCCGGTGGAGTTTCTCTATTACCCTCATGTCTTCGCTCAAGCTTGATGAATTCATGCCGTCCTCCTCGAATTCAGTATAATCCCCATACACTTCCTCATGCAATACTTCCGTCATCCGCTGTACCTTGTCCCCGTCTGCCTCCGTCATGTTCCCCCTGTCCTCTTCCCGTTTCAGCGCCTCCCCCAGTTCCCGGACCGATAGTTCCGTAAGCTTTATCACCGGCGTCCGGTACTCATAACAGGAGCCGTCCGGGAAACGGACGCGGAGCAGTTCGCAGTCCGGGGTACCGGCGGCGGGTTCCAGGTACATGACCAGGCTTTTGGGGAAACTGACAGTCGTGACGCCGTCCTCCTCGCCGGGGTGCCCCAGGGCCTCGGCGGCGGCGTAGCGGAACATCCTGAGGGCCATGCCGGTTTTCCGCCTAAGCTGGACCTCGAGGTGGTAATAGGAGGAATCGCCGACGAGGAAAACTTCGTCTGCGATGATGGTTTTGCTGCCGGGGAGAGCTTTCTTCGGGCGGGAGGGGAGGCGGTACTCGGTGTTGGTGCGGATGATGCGGGCGTCGATAGGGTGGGAAGCGGCGAAGTTTGCGTTAAGGAAGGGGATGATGGCGCTGTTAGAAAGGCCCAGTATTTCCTTGGCGGCGGTATCGAAATTGTTAGGCATAGAGATCGGCTCCTTTATACTATATAAAAGGAGTTTGAGGCGGGGTTTTGCTTTGATTCAGAGGACGAATTTATGGTGCCAGGCGCCGAATTTGCCATTTTTTTGTATGTATCCGGGCTACCCGGAGTAACGCACCGGTACGGTGGAGAAAAATCTTGATGGGGTGTCATCGGACCTTGGTCCGGTGTAAACCATAGGGGGACCCTCCGGGGGTCCCTATGGCTTTATACGGACACGCCCTGAAAAGCACGTGATAACGTGTTGATGAAAAAAGGCAGCATGGCGTAGGCCCCATAAAAGCCGCTGTTCCGAATAAGGCATCAGGCCGGACCCCAAGGAATTTTTTCACCGTACCGGTGAATTTCCCGCAATGTATCCCGGATAAGCGGTAAACGCTTTTGCCCCGGCCTTGCTATATACTTCACCTTTATACTATAGTAATCTATCATGAAACGAAGATTAATCACCTCTGCATTGCCCTATGTGAACAATGTACCCCATTTGGGGAACCTGATTCAGGTCCTTTCGGCGGATGCCTTTTCCCGGTTTTGCCGGCTCCGGGATTACGAAACCCTCTATATCTGCGGTACCGATGAATACGGAACCGCCACGGAGAACCGGGCCGCCGAAGAAGGGGTGAGCCCCCAGGAATTATGTGACCGGTATTATGCCATCCACTCGGAAATTTACCGGTGGTTTAATATCGCCTTTGATAAATTCGGCCGTACCTCCACGCCAATCCAGACCGAGATCGTGCAGGATATTTTTAAAAAGCTCGACGCCCAGGGCCTTATCGTGGAACATACCATTGAACAGCTCCACTGCAACCGGTGTGACCGCTTTTTGGCGGACCGGTATATCCGGGGCACCTGTCCCCATTGCGGCTACGAGGGCGCCCGGGGGGATCAGTGCGAAGCCTGCGGGAAGCTTCTGGACCCCACGGAACTCAAGGAGCCCCAGTGTTCCAGCTGCGGCTCGACCCCTTCGCTCAAGTCAACCAAACATCTGTACATCGATCTTCCCCGGATCAAGGACCGCCTGGAGGAGTGGATTAAGGAGGCCTCCATCCGGGGCTTTTGGGCGAATAACGCTATTCAGATGACCCAGGCCTGGATTCGGGACGGTCTGCGGGAGCGGGCCATAACCAGAGATCTGAAATGGGGAATTCCCGTACCAAGACCGGGGTATGAAAAAAAGGTCTTCTACGTTTGGTTTGACGCTCCCATAGGCTATATTTCCATTACCGGGAATCTGGGGGCCGAAACGCTCAAGGCCAGGGCCGTTGGGGCCCCCCAGGACTGGCATGACTTTGTCGATTCCTGGTGGAAAAACCCCGATGGGGTAGAACTTTTCCAGTTTATTGGGAAGGATAATATTCCCTTTCATACGGTGATCTTCCCTTCCAGCCTGCTGGGCAGCGGGGATAGATGGACCATGCTGCACCACATGTCCAGTACCGAGTACCTCAACTACGAAAGCGGGAAGTTCTCAAAGTCCCAGGGCGTGGGGGTCTTTGGGACCGATGTGATGGAAACCGGCATTGAGGCCGATGTATGGCGTTTCTATATTTTCTATAACCGTCCCGAAAAGGCGGACGCCCTCTTTACCTGGAAGGATTTTCAGGAGAAGGTGAACGGAGAGCTGATCGGCAACCTGGGCAACCTGGTAAACCGGACCCTGTCCTTTGTGACCCGGTATTATGGAGGGAAAATTCCCGGCCATGCCCTTCCCGCGGGTCAGGGGGACTCCCCCTTTTGGGAGAGGGTCCGAAAATTCGAAGCGGACATCACCGAAAAACTGGAACGGGCGGAGCTACGGGACGCCTTTAGAACCATCTTTGAGCTTTCTTCCTTTGCCAATAAGACCTTCCAGGACGGCGAACCCTGGCGGAGACGCAAGGGGGCCCCCGAAGACCCCGGGGGGCCCGCGGCTGCGGAGGCCCTTATCCGGGATCTGTGCCACGTGGTCCGGGACATCGCGGTGATGATCGAGCCCTATATGCCCCAGGCGTCGGCGAAAATAGCCTCCTTTTTCGGCCTTTCCTCCGGCAGGAGCCGCCCCGGGGGAAAGGGGCTTTCCTGGGAGGATATAGGCCGGGACCGGGGCCTTAAGGAAGTGGTAAGCAGCGAGGTCCTCTTCCAAAAACTGGAGGATGATCTGGTGGGAGAACTGCGGGAGCGGTATTCGGGGAACCAGAAGGAACGGGAGGCCCGGAAGGACACCGGGCTAAAGCCCGCCCCGGTCCCGGAAGAGGGGGCGGATATCCGGTTTGCCAAAACCCTGGACCTCCGGGTCGCGAAGATTGTTAAGATCGAGCGGCATCCCCAGGCGGATAAACTCTATATCGAGACCCTGGAAATTGCCGGGGAAGAGCGGATCATTGTTTCCGGCCTGGTCCCCCATTATAAGGAAGAAGAACTCCTGGGTAAGCATATCATCCTGGCCTATAATCTTAAGGCCGCCAAACTCCGGGGCGTGGAAAGCCGGGGCATGCTGCTGGCCGCTTCCGACAAGGGCGGGGAGGGGGGCGCCGAGAGGGTGGAGGTGCTTGACGCCGGGACGGTCCCTACCGGTACGCGGGTACAGATTGAAGGTCCGGAAACCGGGGAAATTCCCGGGGAAATCACCATAGATACCTTTTTCACTATTCCCCTGGAAGTACGGGATCACCGGGTAATGGCCGGCGGCAGGGCCCTGACCCTGGAGGGAACCCCCCTTAGTACGCGGTGTATCTCCTCCGGCGAGGTCCATTAGTGGCCCTCGCCGTACCCGGCGCCGGACTTTACCTCCGGGGCCTTGTTTCCGCGGAGCTGGCCTCCTGCAATGGCGCCGCCTCCTTCCTCCAGTCCGGTTTTTGGGGGAGCTTTAAGGCCCGGTTCGGCTGGAACGCCCGGGGTTTTCTGGCCGATTGGGGGGAAGCCCCCGGGCCGCTCATGGTGATCCGGCGGCGCCTGGGACCGGGGATTTCCTTTGCCTATGTGCCCTGGGGCCCCGAATTGCCCCCGGCCTTCCCCGGCGGGGACCAGGCCAGGACCGCCGCCCTGGAAGAACTGGCCCGGGCCTTACGGCCCCTCCTGCCGGAAGATACGGCCTTTATCCGCTTCGATCCCCCCTGGTATACCGAAGGGGCCGGGACCGCCCCGCCCCTCATCCATCCCCCCTTCTCCCGGTCCGGGGCGGATATACAGCCCCCGGATACGGTGCTGCTGGACCTCCGGGCCCCGGAAGAGGGGATCCTCCGGGAAATGAAACCCAAGTGGCGGTATAATATAGGGCTGGCGGAAAAAAGGGGGGTCCTGGTACGCCGGGCCGATGAGGAAGGGCTGGATGTTTTTTATGCCCTTCTCCGGGAAACCGCCAAACGGGATGGCATCAGTATTCATGGTAAGGAATACTACGAGACCCTCTTTGCCCATTGCCGGGACTATTCCCCGGGGAGCCAAGGCCGGGGGGCCCTTGAGGTCCGCCTCTACCTGGCGGAACACCAGGGGGAGGTCCTGGCGGCGGTGATCCTCCTTTTCCGGGAAACCCAGGGGGTTTACCTCTATGGCGCTTCGTCGGATCACAAACGGAACCTCATGGCCCCCTATGCGCTTCAATGGCGGGCCCTGCGGGACGCTAAGGCCGCGGGCTGTCTGCAATACGATCTTTTCGGGATCCCCCCCAACGAGGATCCCGGCCATCCCATGGCGGGGCTCTACCGTTTTAAGACCGGGTTCGGGGGCCGTATTATCCACCGGCCCGGAAGCTGGGACTATACCTACCGGCCCCTGGCTAAAAGGCTCTTTACCACCGCCGAGGCCCTGCGGAAGGGGCTCCGGGAGATGAAGAAGCGGCGCCGGGTTAAAGGGGCCGTCCGGCTGGGGCTCGTGCTCTTTGCCGGCCTCAGCTTCCTCCGGGGGGGGCCGGATCTGTGGCCCCAGTCCGCGGGAAGTTCCATCAGCCGGGCAAGCGACCAGGGGATCGCCGGGGACCCCGCTTCCCTAATCGGCCTGAGCCTGGAGGCCCTCTTTTCCCGGTTTGGGTCCCCCGAATCGGTATATACGGTCCGGGGCCTGGAGGAGTGGCAGGACGATGTGGTGTTTGTCTATAATGACTGGGACCTCTATATTTATAGAAACCGGGTGTGGCAGTTGGGCCTTAAATCGGCCTATGGGATCTCCCTGGGCGACACCCGGAATGCGGTATTGGTGATCGCCGGGGAAAGGGCCCAGAGCAATGATGACTATGTCCTTTTCCCCCTGTCCGGCCGGGCCTGGCCTTTGATGGTAAGGGCCAATTTTGATCCCTCCGGCTTGGTATCCGCTATCTTTGTGTACCGTTCCGATGTGTAGCGGGTATTACCGCAGGGGGAATAATGTTATGGGGAGATGTGCATGGCGAGAATATGCCTTTGTTTAACCGGAAAGACCCTTGCCCGGAATCTTGAGATTCTGGACAAGTACCGCAAGTATGTGGACCTGGCGGAACTGCGGGTGGATTGCCTTGAGCCCGATGAGCGTTTCCTTATCCGCCGTTTCCCGGAAATGGCGGGGCTGCCGCTCATCCTGACCATCCGCAGGGATATAGACGGCGGTAATTTTTCCGGCGGGGAAGGCTCCCGGATCATCCTTTTTTCCAAGGGCCTTGCCTTTGCGGACGCGGACCGGCGCCGGAATTTCGCCTACGTGGATATTGAAGAGGACCTGGATGTTCCCAGCCTTGAGGAAGCCGCTCGGACCTTTGGGACCCGGATAATCCGGTCCTACCACAACCTTCAGGGGGTGGATGATAATTTGGCCCGGAAGCTCCGAAGCCTGAGCCATGTGGGGGATGAAATCGTGAAGGTCGCGGTAAGCCCCCGGTCCACGGATGATGTACTCCGGGTTTACCGGGCCGCCGGGGAGACCGCGGATCTGGAAAAGATCCTCCTTTGCATGGGGCCCCTGGGGATCAGCACCCGGATCCTGGCGGCGTATATGAGTTCCTATTTAAGCTATACCTCGGTTAAGGGGGAGCCGGATCTGCCCCCGGGAGCGCCGGGGCAGCTGGACCCCGGGGAATTGGCGGAGCTGTACCGTTTCCGGCAGGTCTCCGCCGAAACCCGGCTCTTTGGAATTGTGGGCTTTCCCCTGCGGACCACCTCAAGCCCCCGGCTTTTTAACGCGGTTTTTACCCAGGAAAACCTGGACGCCCTGTACGTCCCCTTTCCCTCAGATTCCATCCATGGTTTTCTGTGCCTGGCGGAAGAGATAGGCTTGACCGGGGTGTCGGTAACGGTTCCCTATAAAGAAGCGGTGCTGCCCTATTTGGCAAGGCGATCCGAGGAGGTGGAGTCCGTGGGGGCCTGTAATACCCTGGTATTTGGGCCCCAGGGCTGGATTGGGTACAATACGGATACCAGGGGATTTTCCGATTCCCTGCTGGAATTTATCGGAAAGAAGGATTGTAAGGGAAAGAAGGTCACTATTATCGGCGCCGGCGGCGCGGCCCGGGCGGTGGCCGCGGAGATCTACCGCTTGAAGGGCAAGGCCCTGATCCTCAACCGCACCGTGATGCGGGCCAGGGAACTGGCGATGCCCTACCGTTTTTTGTGGGGAACCATGGATGGCCGGGGAATCGATCTGATGAGTTCCTATTCGGATATCATCATCCAGACTACCCCGGTGGGGATGGAGCCGGATACCGGGGAGGACCCCCTGGCCTTGTATAGATTCCTGGGCCATGAATTGGTGATGGATCTGATCTACAAGCCGGAACGGACCATGTTCCTTAAACGGGCCGCCGAAGCGGGCTGCCGGATCAGGAACGGATACGATATGCTCATCCGGCAGGCAAAGTATCAGTACCATCTTTTTCTGGGTAAGGAATTCCCTTCCCATATACCCGATATACCGGGGAAATTTTCCTAAGGAGACGGTATGGATCAGCAGGAAATGAAAGTTTTAGCCGGGAAACGGGCCGTGGAGGCCCTGGTCCGCAGCGGTATGAAGCTGGGGCTTGGTACGGGTTCCACCGCCATCCCCGCGGTCCGGCACATTGGGGCCCTCTTGCGGGATGGGGCGTTGAAGGATATTCTGGCGGTCCCTACCAGTTTTCAGACCCTAATAGAATGTGAAAAATGGGGGATCCCCCTTTTCAACCTCAATTCCCGGGAAATAGAAGGGAAGCTGGATCTTACCATAGACGGGGCCGATGAGGTTGACGGGCAAAACCACTGCGTCAAGGGTGGGGGAGGGGCCCTGCTGGTAGAAAAGATCGTCGCCTATGCCTCCTCGGCCTACGCCATTGTGGTGGACGAGACCAAGTTAGTGGAAAACCTGGGACTCAAATTCCCCGTTCCCCTGGAGGTCGTGCCCGAGGCCCGGATAACCGTCATCAAGGCCCTGGAAGCCCTGGGCGCGGAGCCCCTGCTCAGGGAAGCGGTCCGCAAGGCCGGACCGGTCATTACCGAACATGCCAACCTCCTCCTGGATGTACGGTTTAAATCGCCCGTGGATTGCGCGGCCCTGGAAACGGAGCTGAACCGGATCCCCGGGGTGGTGGAGAACGGGTTTTTTACCCGCCTTCGCCCCAGGGTTTTTATCGCCCATGGGGATGGAACCGTGGAGAGCCGGGGCTAAAATGGGAATAGACCGGCATATTAATTTTTTTGAACTTCAAAAGGCCTGCGCCCGGCCGGGCTGTCCCCTTTGCCGGATCGTTTCCGATCGGGCGGAGCGGTACATCGATAATATGCTCTTCGAGCATGTTTCGGACCGGAGTTTCCGGGCCGCCTACCGGACGGCGGGGGGATTCTGCGCCGCCCATTCCCGGAACCTGGAATCGTTCCGGGATGGCCTGGCGGTGGCCATTCTGGGGCGGGATATCCTGGAGGATCGGATCGGCCTCTTCAAAAAAGGCAAACCCTGGCGGCCCGGGGGCCGCTGCCCCGTATGCGAGGAACAGGAACGCATCGAAAAGGAGTACCTGGGCTTCCTTGCCGGGACCGGAGAGACCAGGGCCGGCGATGCTGCCGGTGATGAAGCGGAGGAACTGCGGGGCTTTTTTACCGCCTCCGGCGGGCTTTGCGTTCCCCACTACGGGCGGCTTCTGGAGACGGTCAAGCGGGTCCCCCGGTGGCTCAGGGAATTCCAGGAGCGCCGTTTTGAGGAGCTGCTC
Source organism: Treponema sp. (assembly GCA_031275535.1). The sequence continues at coordinate 11,879 of JAISOR010000266.1, forward strand.
CGCCGGACCGGGCAGTTTATTGAACTCTCCGCCTATGGCAGGCAGGAGGAATTCTCCCGGCTCCCGAAAGAGGATCAGATCCTCTGGAAGGAACTGGCCGCGGTCCTCCGGGGTGGATCAGATCAATGCGGCGATAAACAGGAAAGGCCCTAGAACCCGGAGGCTCCTCCATACCCCCCCGGATTAGGCCAATGACCTCGTCCGCCGCATAGTGGAAGGGGTGGGAGTCGGCGGCGGCCACAACCACATGGCCGGGGGCTTTATCCCCCGGGAAAACCTGAGCGATTCCCGGCTCATCGACACCTTCCTCAAACACCGGGCCATCAGCTTCTACGAAGAAGCCGCCGTATAGGGTTTTACCGTGGAGAGCCGCGGCTGGGAGACCTGACTATGGCAGGGGATTGTCTTTTTCGAAAGGCGGCTTGGGCTGTTTGGGTTCTTTCGGTATAAAGGGCCCGGTCCCGCCTATTTGCCTTTCATAATCTTCGTTTGCCTCTTTGACTTCCGAGGCTTCTCCGATAAACACCGCCGCAATAAACCACGCCCAGACGCTTATGTCTAAAGTGACATTAAAATAAAAAGCGTGCTTCCCCGAAATATTTCTATATCCTATTTCGCTTCCTATTATTTGGAAGGGCTGCTTCCAATTCCTTAAATACGTTCTTAATAAGAATCGTAAACCGGAACTAAAAACATAGCTGCGGGTACTAAATTCCGACCAATCTTCTATGCCTAAATAATGGATTGAAACAAAGGGCCCAAGAATAATATTTTTTATATCGAAGGGGTTCCAATACAAACTCCCATTGAGAAAATATACATCTTGATTCCAGTGCCGCGTATCCACAGCATAAAGAGAATCATCCGCCCTATATATTGCAGAATAATTTGCCATATATTTTAGGGGAGATACTTCAATGCCTATATTTGTTTTATCATGTTCTATAAAAAAGTTTATTAAACTTGCGGAAAATTTAACATCGTATTCACCGGAAAAAACATTCATTCCCCAGCCAAAATTCCCATAGTTTAATTTAAATTCAAAATCACCCTTTACCGCTGCCGCTTCCTGGGAATGAATAGGGTGCCATATCCTTACCAATAGCATCAATAACAGCAGATTTTTTCTCATCCTAATGTATCCTTATTGTATAATATACCATGTATTATTATAATTGTGTACCGGTTTAAACCGGCACAGGGGCGGCGGCAGCCGCCGTAGAAGGGAGGAGCCATGGCTGACGAGGTGCGCGAAATCGCCGCCCGGGTGCGGGTGCTGCGGGAAATTGAGGAGATCTCCGGGGAAACCTTGGCTTTAGAGCTGGGCTTTGATCC
>JAISOR010000270.1 GCA_031275535.1 Treponema sp.
AGCGCAAGGGATAGAGCGGAAATACCGCAGGCCCCCGCAGGGAGCCTGAGGAATTGGAGCGATAGCCCGGTTCCCGCCGCCGGCGGGAATGCGCCATGAATATAAAACCGGCCCGTATAGACTGGCGCAGCGCGCATTGACAGGCCGGGGGGAAAGAGATACGGTGATCGGAAGAATCACTTTGGCGCCATGAATGTTTGGGCGTCCCCCCCCGGGGCCTGAATGTTCCGCCCTTGCCTTTGAACCGTCCCGAAAGGTCAGATATGGATTTGCGCCTAAAAACCTGCGTTTCGCGGTATGAGGAGGGTATCATGAGTAATGGGATCGAAAAAAAGCACAGCCTTTCTATCATCTTGTACACCGTCGCTTCGTCGCCCCTTCCCTACGGGGAAAAGCTGAAAAAACTGCGGGAGATTGGGTACCAGTCGGTCCAGACGGGTATTCAAAGCGGCCTGGACGACCGGGATCACAAGAAGATGCTGGATGATCTGGACATGGAGGTTAGCTGTCTGGGCGGCGGTCTGGCGGCGATCCAGGATGATCCGGGCCGTGTTATCAAGGCCGCCCATGTCCTGGAATGCGACGAGGTGATGATTGGGACCATCCCCACGGAAAACCGGGCGGACTATGAGGGGTATGTGCGGGCCGCGGATATGATCAACGCCGCGGCCAGGATTCTTGTCAAAGAGGGTATCTACCTGTCCTACCACAACCACGCCCAGGAATTCCGCCGTTTTAACAACGGCAAGCGGGGCATCGATATTCTCTACGAGAATTTCGATCCCGCCGCGGTACGTTTCCTCCCGGACACCCACTGGATCCAGGCCGGCGGCGCGGACATTCTGGACTGGATGGAGAAGTGCCGGGGCCGGATAAAGAACCTCCACGTTAAAGATTACCGTATCGCCCCGGCGAATTATGAGACCGGTATTGGGGATACGGACAAGCAGTTCTCCCAGATTGGGGACGGCAATCTGCCCTGGCGTCTGATTATCGACAAGGGCCGGGAACTGGGGATTCGCTGCTATATCGTGGAACAAGACAGGTCCTACGATGAGGATCCCTTTGACTGCGCGGCCCAGTCCTTCAAAACCCTTAAGGGTCTGGGACTCAATTAAGGAGTTATCAGATACATTCAGGGCAGCTTTCCCAAAAACTAAAGTTTTGGAAAAGCCCCGCCATAAACATTTCGTGTTTATGTTCGGTTTATATAAACGGCGACGCCGCCGCTTTAGAAGGAGTTACCATGAATATTGCGCTGGCCCCCATGGCCCTGGCCCAGTACCGGACCAAACCGGATGAACTTACCTACAAAAACGACGTCCGTACCATGATGAACCGGGTACGGCAGATCGGTTACGACGCCATAGAGACCCCCGTGCTTCCGGGTTTTAGCCGGGAGGAGTTTAAGGCCCTGATGGAAGAGGCGGGGCTCAAGGTGGTTACCGGCGCCAGGGCCCCGTACCCGGATATTGCGGGGAAGGACTTTACGGAAAAGATAGCGGACTGCAAAGCCCTGGGGGCCCTGAACGTGATGGTCCCCTGTATGCCCAACCTGGTCCTGGGGAACCCCGTGGAGCTTAAAAAATTTATCGGGAATCTTAACTACGCGGGGAAGATCTTCCGGGACGAGGGGATTCACCTGAGCTACCACAACCACGCGGTGGACTTTTCCAAGGTGGGGGGACGGACCATCCTGGAACAGATTGTCGAGGGGACCGATGAACGGTATGTGAGTTTTGAGCCGGACACCCACTGGATTCAGGCCGGCGGCGGCCATGTGATTAGCTGGCTGAAAAAACTCAGGGGCCGCATGTACATCGTCCACTTTAAGGATTACGGCATAGACCAGTATTCGGATCATACCTTCCTGGAATGTACCCACAAGATCTTTGCGGAAATAGGAGAGGGGAACCTGAACTGGCCGGGAATCATCAAAGAATGTCATGACCAGGGAATCCAGTGGTGCGCGGTGGAACAGGACCGGGTGCAGCGTCCCGGCTACGAGGCCGCCGCCTTAAGTCTTAAAAATCTGAAAGCCTTTGGAGCCTGACATGTCCGGCATGGCTGATACGGTTGATGTGGTTGGAATCGGCACCTCTTTTATGGACCAGCTTGTCAACGTGCCCCGGGTGCCCCGGGGAAACAGCGGAGTCCGGGCGGACGAGGTGTTTCACCAGGGGGGCGGCAACGTGGCCACCGCCGTCGCCGCGGCCGCCCGGCTGGGGGCCAGGGCGGGGATGATCGGCCGGGTGGGGGGGGATTCCACCGGGGATTTCCTTATCCGGGATTTTATCTACAACGGGGTGGACACCTCCCGGATACTCCGGGGGGAAAAGGGCAGCTCCAGCCCCTACAGCATAGCGATCTCGGAACGGGAGCTGGGGACCCGGATGTTTATTGTCCGGCGGGGGACCGCCGCCCCCCTGGGGCCGGAGGATATAGACCTGGATTACATTGCTTCCGCCAAGATCCTCCACCTGGAGACCGGGGACCCCGCCTCCAGACGGGCCGCGGAGTTTGCCCGGGAACGGGGAATCACCGTGACCATGGACGCCGGGGGCTATACCGAAGACCGGGTCAATATTATTCCCCTGGTCGATGTGCTTATCGCCTCGGATATGTTCTACCACGGGATGTTCAAAGAGAAGGTCCCGGAAGGGGAGGAGGAGTCCGCCTACCGGGGGAACATCGAAAAACTGCGGGCCCTGGGCCCCCGGGTGGTCTGGGTTACCAGGGGGGCGGAGGGCTGCGTGGGGCTGGCGGAGGGGGAGTATCTGCGGGTCCCCACCTTCGATACCCCGGTGACGGACACCACCGGCGCGGGGGACGTGTTCCACGGGGCCTATATCGCCGCCATGCTGGAGGGGCTTCCCCACGGTGAATGCGCCCGCTACGCCAACGCCGTCTCCTCGATAAAGTGCATGTTCGTGGGGGGAAGGACCGGCATCCCCAACCGGGAAACCCTGGCCCGTTTTCTTAAAGACGGCACGGTGGACACCTCGGAAATCGAGGAACGGCTGGCCTACTACCGCCGGAGCTTCCCCTCTTTTTCGGCCGCCTGAATCTTTCCCCCGGGGGCCTTCCTGCCCCCGCCCAAGGCTAAACTTGGCCCATAACATCCGGCGCGGGGCGGGGGTAGCGGCCTATGGGGTCAGACCTCCTGAGGGGGCGGACCACGGGGTCAGACCTCCCGGAGGGAAACGAAGGGTCCCTGTTTTTTTTGTTTTTTGAAAATTCAGGGCAGCCTGACAAGCAAAGCTTGTCTCCCAAAAACTGAAGTTTTGGGAAAGCCTCTTTTTTATCTTTATTTCATTTTTTTGCCGCTGAATTAAAGCAACACGCGGGACCGCGCCCATATATGGTATGAGGCCATTACGAGCTCTCCAACAAAACGCCTGGTACGAAATCCGCACCCGCGTCAATAACCGGGAACCCTTGTTCAAAAAGAA
>JAISOR010000130.1 GCA_031275535.1 Treponema sp.
CCGGCTGCGGGCGTTTTTTGCGGCGATCCCCTAGGAGCTGAACGACAAGACGGAACGGCACTACCAGGCGATCTTTTACGTGGTGTTTACGCTGATGGGGCAGTATGCGGAGGCGGAGGCGAGGAGCGCCGCGGGCCGGGCGGATGCGGTGGTAAAGACGGGGGACAGGGTGTACGTATTTGAGTTCAAGCTGGCCCCCGGGGGAACGGTGGAAGGGGCCTTAGAGCAGATAGGGGAGAAGGGGTATCTGATACCGTGGACCGCAACGGGTAAGAAGCTGGTACTGGGAGGCGCGGTCTTCGACCAAGGCAAAATGCTCTGCATTTTGCTGTTTTTAAGCGGTTGTTGTTTAAAAACTGAAGTTTCTAAACAACTCTATTTTTTTCTGAAACCTCTCTTTACTGTTTCAGCAGAAGTTCTATCGGATACTTCACCCTTGGTGTAAAAGGCAGACATGTTTTTTTATCTCTTCCCGCTGAGGCATAGGCAGCGCAGAGAATTTCCAATACAGCCCTGCCATCATCGCCGGTTACCGGCGGCGAGCCATCGCGGACACGGCGGACAAAAGCCTGCAATTCCTGGGGATATCCCTGGTTAAAAGCCTCCTCAAAAATGGTAAAGGTCCATCCCTGACTGCTTCCGGCTTTTTCGCTGGCATAATCATAACCTTCAAGGCTATAAGTCGTCATAGAATTTCCCTTAAAAAGATCCGCATAGATGACGCCCTTGTCTCCGTAGATTTCCACCCTGTCATCCATGCCGCCCTGTTTGGCCCAGCTGTTCTCCGCAACGCCGATAACGCCACCTTCAAATTCAACGATGGAAACCGCGTTGTCTTCACAATCAATCTTGTGCATTACCGTCTTCATATCGGCATATACGCTTTTAACAGAGTTGTTGCCGGTCATCCAGCGAAACCATGCTATCCCGTGGCAACCCATATCCATCATAACGCCGCCGCCGGCGGTCCCTTTTTTATAGAACCATTCGCTGTGAGGACCTGAGTGTTTTTCTCCCTGTTTAAGCATATAAACTTTGCCCACAGCTCCGGTTTTTACTAAAGTCCGGGCCCGTTCATACTTTGGCGCGAAACAGAGTTCTTCGGCGTACATAAGCTTGAGGTTCTTCTTCCTGGCAGTACTAATCATTTCGTCAGCTTCTTCCAAGTTCATGGCCAGGGGTTTTTCTATGATCACATGATTGTTATGTGTCAATACTTTCATGCATGCCGCGTGATGCAGATAATTTGGAAGACATATATCCGCCAAATCAGAGGGAGTTTCTTTTAGCAGGGTATCCATATCGCTGTACCAGCGGGGGATATTGTGTGTCTTTGCAAACGCCTTTGCCTTTTCCGCATTGCGGCCATACACGGCTCATACTTCTGCTTCAGGAATAAACCGGATATAGCTCTCCATGTGGATATTTGCGATAAAGCCAGTCCCGAAAAGTGCGATCTTTAGTTTTTCCATTTCTTTCTTCCTTCAAATAGATGATGAGGTCTTCCCTGCCACAACGCCGAGATCATTGGTAATATCTCCATTGTCAAGGTTTTCCATATCTTCCAGAATACCGTCTGTTTGGTATCCGATCTTTTTTAAGAGAGCTTTTATCAGAACCGCATAGTGTTCTTCGTTACCGTCTTCAAATTTATAGGCTATACCGATGCCGAGGCTTCTGATACCTATCCCGTACACGCCGAAACGGCCGCTCTTGGCAACGATATCCGGTTTGCCGTTAAGAGCGGTACATACGCTTCCGGTACCACGGATCATAAAAGGGTTTGCGTTCATTTCCTTGCCCATTCTGACCGCGGCTTCCCGAAGCGCATCATCTCCGCTCTTAATAAAATGAGGACACGCAAGATTTCTGAACGAGAGGGCCATATTGTAAAGCGGTACCGCGAAGACGGGCACACCGCAGCCGTCAAGACCGATGCCTATTTTTTCTTTTGGAAATTCCGTTAGTGCGGAGATACACTCGATTACTTCTCTCTGAGTATTACTTCGAATATCCCAATAGGGTTCCTTATCTCCCGATTCTTTGGACAACAGCATCAAGCCAGTATGCTTGCCCGAACAGTTATGCATTGCCTTGCGGGGACCTTCGCCCCGTTTAATCGTTTCCGCCATTGCTTCAGGGTACGCCGGATAGGCCGGCGCCATTACCATGTCATCCTCAGAGAGTGAAGCTTTTGCCAGGGCCGACAGAATCGCCGACACATGCGGTTCCTCCCCCATATGGGAACCTGCCATTATAGCGGTTTCGGCGCCCGAAAATCCGTATTTAAGATCCAGCTTTCTACTGAGAACTGCGAGGGCTTGCAGTGGTTTTGAAGCCGAACGATAATAGGTTACCGCCTGACTGTCCCCTGCCGAAAACAAAACTCTGCCTTCGGCATCCACTATTACGGCTCTTCCGTATTGAGTAAGCTCTGTAGGCTGCTTCAGATATTGAAGATTCGGATCGGAAAGGGTATCGGCAAAACCTTTAATATCCCCACTCTGGAAATCAGGGCTGTTCAGCTTTGACTTATAAATGGGCATAACAACCAGAGCTTTGCAATATGCAGCGTTCACCTCAGGTGAGCTGAGATACATCACTACATCCGTGGCGGCTTCAACATTCTTGCTTTCAGTCGGCGCCGGTGTCGGATCGGCTATTATGGAGAATGGTCAATTCATCAGGGGAAGCGGATATGCAGCCGGGGAAATCGGCCATACCACCGTCATACCCGGAGGAGAACTCTGTAGCTGTGGCCGCCGGGGATGCCTGCAAACCTTAATCACCGAGCAATACATCCTTAAGCGTTCCGCACTGCAAGTAAAGCCTGCGCCGAATATCAGCCGTTTTTTCGAATATTACCATTCCGGCATCCCTTGGGCAGTTGATATATACAACGATCTTATCCTCTACCTTTCAATGGCGGTAGAAAACATGGCCTGTCTCTACGATCCGAAAACCATCATCCTGGAGGGCCGTCTGTTTGACATCTGTCCCGAGATAGTGGACGCAATCCGGCGTCATTTTTCAGACTTCGCTTACATCCCCGTGAGGGACAGGATGAATCTGGTCACCGCTTACCCGGGCGGCCAGTCCTATATGATTGGGGCGGCTCTCATAGGTCTTCGTCATTTTGAGAGGAGTATCGTTGATACTATCTCCAGAGGAGAAGATTAGTCATAGAAAGGCTCGGGTAATTCAACCTGTCTTCTTAGCCGGTTATCTCTTTTGCCTGTACCTCGCATTTTCTTTCCGCTGAAAGGTAGAAAGCGTCTATGATGGCCGCCACATTCAGTGTTTCTTCTTTGCATACAGGAATAGATCCTTTGCCGTTAAGATAGTCGATCAGTTCTCCTATCAGATGATAATGACCTGCAAAGTCGGCATTACTGTACGGTCCTTCACGGAAAATGCGTGGTTTAATATCCGCCTGGTAACGGCCCAAGGTTGAATACAGTTCCAGTTCCGGCAAACGCAGCCCCGCCTTAGTCCCCGCGAAGGAGAGATGAAATTCCGGGGGGAGGTTTAGGGCCCAACTGATTTTAAAGTTGATCGATGCCCCATTGTTGAGCCGTAACGACCCGGCGGCAAATTCTTCGACCTCAAATTCTTCGGGTTTATAAGGCCGGGGAAGGTTGACGCTGGAAGGAGTACCGCTTTCCGTCAGGCTGGTGATAATATTGCGTTCATTTCGTGTGATATGATCTGCCGAAAAGCCGCTGATAGATTGAAATGCCGGATTCCCCATGATCCACAGCGCTGTGTCAATCATGTGGACACCCAAATCGCAGAAAGCTCCTCCGCCGTTTGCCGATCTTAAATGGAAGGAGCCCCACTTGGGGACTCCGCGCCTGCGGATCATATTGAGCTCGGAAAAGTAGATATCGCCTAAAAGCCCCTGTTCCGCAAGTTCATGGGCAGCTTGAATTTCGTCACTATAACGCATTGTCTGACAGGCAAGCAACGTCAGGTTTTTTTTCGCTGCCAAATCGAACATTTCTTTTGTATCAGTATAGGTAAGGGCTATCGGTTTTTCGCAGAGTACATTGGCGCCATGATTCAAGGCTAATTCGGTCATAGTTTTATGATAGGCGTTGGGAGAACAGACCGAAACAAGATCGGGCTTGAGTTCGGCGAGCATCTTTTCCGCATCAATATAATACGATGGAATGTTAAATCGTTCGGCGGTACTTTTGGCCGCTTTGGGATTTGGATCAAATATCCCGGCAATTTGAATTGATCCGGCTTTGCTCAGATAAGCCGGAATATGGGCCTTATTGGAAATCATCCCGGCCCCGATAATCGCCGCCTTAACAGGTCTTGACATAGCATACTCCCCGGAAACTTGTTGTACTTGCGGCATCCTTGGGAAGCCAAAGCCGGTGGGTCAAAAACCCACCGGGCGCAACAGGACACTGGTCTGACAAAGCTCTATCAATTATGATGCTATACGCCCCTGTAGTCAAGGACCCGCTCTCTCAATCTCCCCGCTTCACTCCTCACTCTCCACACTTTCTTCACTCCCTAACTACACCCGGTGGTTCCCCCGCAGGTATCGCACTTCATACAGGTACCGTTCCTCACCAGGGTCAGGGAGCCGCAGGCGGGGCAGGGGTCGCCCTCGTAGCCCTTGATCCGGGCCTGGGCGATCCTGGCCGCCTGTTCCCGCTCCGTGTCATGCGGCCCGGAGGGGCGATCAGGACCGCCCTGGGCGCCGTCCGGGGGGCCCGGCGCTGCGGCGGCCGGCGGCTTCCCATCCCCCGGCTCCGGGGATTTTGTTTTCCCCCCGGACCTGCCTTCGGCCCGGCCGTGTCCCCGGTGGGATCGGTTCTCCCAGGACCCGGAATCGGCAATCTCATCTTTCATGCCCGTATTTAAAAGATCCTCCGGCTTTATCTGGCCCAGGTCGTTCCGCTTGAGGTAGCTGATGGCCAGGTCCCGGAAAATGTAATCGATGACACTGGTGGCCATCTTCACGTACTCATGGCCATGGACCATGCCGTTGGGCTCGAATTTGGAGAAGGTAAAGGCATCCACATACTCCTCCAGGGGCACTCCGTATTGGAGCCCCAGGGAAACCGCAATGGCAAAACTGTTGAGGAGGCTCCGGAACGCGGCGCCCTCCTTGTGCATATCCAGGAAGATCTCTCCCAGGGTGCCGTCTGCGTATTCCCCGGTACGGATAAAGATGGAATGTCCCCCGATCTTGGCCTTCTGGGTATAGCCGGTCCGCCGGTTGGGCAGGGGTCTGCGGCTGTCCCGGTGGTCCGTTTTGGCGGTGTGCCGATCCGGCGGGCTGTTCCGGGCATCCGGACTCCCCTCCAGCGCCAGGATAGTATCCGCCAGGGGGTCCGTGCCGGGGGCAAAGGAGGAGAGGGGCTGGGATAATTTGGACCCGTCCCGGTAAAGGGCCACCGCCTTAAGGGCCTTTTTCCAGGCCAGCATGTAGGCGCCCTTGACATCCTCATAATCGGCGCTGTTGGGCATATTGATAGTTTTTGATATGGCCCCCGAGATAAAGGGCTGGACCGCGGCCATCATGCCGATATGGGCGGTCCAGGATATGGACCGCCGCCCGTTTTTCCCCGAAGGAGTGGCGGTGTCGAAAACGGGGAGGTGTTCTTTTTTCAGAAGGGGCGCCCCCTCAAGGCCCATGGTTCCGCAGGCGTAGAGTTCCGCTTCCTCAATATCCTGCCCGGTAAAGCCCAGGTGTTTTAAAAGGCTGAACCCCGGCAGGGACCAGGTTGCTTCCGGAACCTTGAGGGTCTTTTCTACAAAATCCCTGCCAAGGATCCAGGGATTGAATACCCCCTCCAGGTTCAGGGCGGTTTTTACCGCCTCTTCCGCGGCGGCCAGCGCATCGGGGCTAAAACCCCTGGCTTCCAGCACTTCCGGGGAAATGCCCGGCGCTCCGGCCAGGGTCTTCCTGCCCGTGGCGTAGGCGATGATCCCCTCTATTTCCTCAGGGCCATAGCCCAGGGCCTCCAGCGCGGGGGGGACGGATTGGTTGATGATCTTAAAATACCCGCCCCCGGCAAGTTTCTTGAATTTGACCAGCGCGAAATCCGGCTCTACCCCGGTGGTATCGCAGTCCATCAAAAGGCCGATGGTGCCCGTGGGGGCTATGGCGCTGACCTGGGCATTCCGGTATCCATGGGCGGTTCCCAATTCCAGGGCCCGATCCCAGGATGAGCGGGCCGCTTCCAGGAGGTAGGCGGGGCAGAGGCCGGGATCGATCCCCCCCGGGGGGGTGTGGACCTGTTCGTATTCCCGGGCCGGGGCGTTATAGACCGCCCGGCGGTGGTTGCGGATAACCCGGAGCATGGCCTCCCGGTTCTCCCCGTAGCGGGTAAAGGTTCCCAGCTTTGCGGCCATCCGGGCGGACTGGGCATAGGCCTCCCCGGACAGGAGGGCCGACAGGGCCCCCGCCACAGCCCGGCCTTCCCCGGAATCGTAGGCCAGGCCCATGATCATGAGGAGGCTTCCCAGATTGGCGTAGCCCAGGCCCAGGGTCCGGTACTCGTAGGACAGTTCGGCTATCCGGGGCGCGGGAAATTGGGCCATCACTACGGAAATCTCCAGCACCGTGGTCCAGAGGCGGATGGCGTGGAGGTAGCCTTCAATATTGAAGCTCTTCTTCTCCCGGTCGTAGAGGACCCCCAGGTTTATGGACGCCAGATTACAGGCCGTATCATCCAGAAACATATATTCCGAACAGGGATTTGAGGCCCGGATCTCCCCCCCGGCGGGGCAGGTATGCCAGTCGTTGATGGTAGTATGGTATTGAAGCCCCGGGTCCGCGCATTGCCAGGCGGACCGGGCCGCCTCTTCCCAGATCTTGCGGGCCCTTACGGTTTTAACCGGTTCCCCGGATATCCGGCCCCGGAGGGTCCATTCCCGGTCCTCCAGGACGGCTTTCATAAAATCGTCGTTGACCCTAAGGCTGTTATTGGAGGACTGCCCCGAAACGGTATTGTAGGCCTCATCGTCCCAGGCGGTGGAGAAGACCGCGGGCATTTCCTCCCCGTCCCCCTGTTCGATCCGCCGGAGAAGCTGGTAGAGGTAGGTGGGGGGGATTTTATCCCCCAGGGCCTTCCTAAGGGAGCCTGCCAGGTCGTGGTTTTTCTCAATGTTGAACCGGTCCTGATCGGGCCCCCGAAAGGAGACCAGGGCCTTTTTGAGGGCCTCCAGATGCTTCCTGACAATCGCCGATCCGGTAACCATGGAGGCCGCCTTATGCTCCTCCTCGGCCTTCCAATTTATATATTTTTCCACATCGGGATGATCCGCATCCAGGGTTACCATCTTGGCCGCCCGCCGGGTAGTGCCCCCGGACTTGATGGCCGATGCGGACCGGTCCCCAATTTTGAGGAAGGAAAGCAGCCCCGAGGAGACCCCCCCGCCGGAGAGCCGTTCATTGGCGGCCCGGAGCTTGGAAAAATTAGACCCCGTCCCGGAACCGTACTTAAAAAGCCGGGCCTCCCGGGTAATAAGGTCCATAATACCCCCCTCGTTCACCAGATCATCCTCGATTGAAAGGATAAAACAGGCGTGAGGCTGGGGCCGCTTATAGGCGCTGTCGGATTTTTTCAGTTTCCGATCCGCGGGATCAAAGTAATAATGCCCCTGGGCGGGACCGTCTATGCCGTATACCGCATACAGTCCGGTATTAAACCACTGGGGGCTATTGGGGGCCGCCATCTGGTGGGCCAGCATATAACAGATCTCGTCGTAAAAGGCCTTGGCGTCCTCCGGGGTATCAAAGTATCCGTTCTGCCGGCCCCAGTCCATCCAGGTATAGGCCAGGCGGTGAAAAACCTGCCGGCTGTCGTGTTCGGCCCCGTCTTCCGGAACCACATCCCCCGCCGGCGGTTCCGGGGCGGCCTTCTTCCCGAAGAGTTCCCCCGGGGCTTGTTCCCCCGGCAGGGCCCACTCCTTCCAGGCGTAGATCTTGTCCACCGGGACCCCGGTCTTGCGGAAATATTTCTGGGCAATAATATCTGTGGCGATCTGGCTCCAGAAGGAAGGAACGATCACCGTATCCTCCGAAAAAATAGGGGTCCCATCGGGATTACGGATCTCGCTTTTTCGTTTTTCCCATATAATGTCCTTATAGGGCCCCCCCTGGGGATCGGTGAATAATCGCTCAATTTTCATGTTCTTATCCTTTGGCATAATAATAAATGCGGTAAGGACCCGCGTCAGAATAAAATGCCATGCATTTTATTCTAATTGCTTATTATAGTAAGGAAATAAGATGACCAATAGGTCATCTTATTTCTACGCGGGTCCTAAATATCAGTACCTTACAGGTAGCGTAGTTCTATTTATGTTACACCATATAGAGGGGTCTTTCAAGGGAAAAATAGGGTATTTTCAGGGTATTCTCGTGGATTGTTATTGTCCCCGGTACTTTATTACAGTAACATATTATAGTAGGATCTTTTCAATATAAAGAAAATTTGGGAATATTCATGGGGGACAAGCTATGAAGGAGTTTTGGTGCGCATTGCGTTAGTCCATTATCATTTGCGCCGGGGGGGGGTCACCTCCGTGGTCTGTCATCAGGCCCGGGCCCTTATGGATGCGGGGTACCAGGTCCTGGTAATTACCGGGGAACTATCGGCGGATCAATCCGGTATTCCCCAGGCCCGGGTGGAGGGGCTCCGGTATGATAGCTCTAAGGAATTCCGGGCCCCCGGATCGGAAAAAATTCCGTTTCCGGAGGATATACGGAAGCGGGCCCTGGTTTTGGCCGATGCCATCGCCCTGGCCATGGATACGCATTGGGGGGGCGCGGCGGATATCCTCCATGTGCATAATCCCCTGATACAGAAGAACGCCGCCCTGCTTCCGGCGCTGAATATCCTGAATAAACGGGGAATCCGTCTTTTATTGCAGAACCACGACCTGGCCGAGGATTTTAGGCCCGATGTGTATACCGGCGGCGAGGATTATCCCGAAAACTGCCATTACGCGGTTATTAATAACCGGGATTATTCCTTCCTGCACCGGGCGGGGCTGAAACCTGAGGGGCTCCACCTCCTGCCCAACGAGGTGGTCCCCGTGCCGGTTACTCCGGGGCTGGACCGGACCCGGTACCTCTATCCGGTCCGGGCTATCCGAAGGAAGAATATCGGCGAGGCCCTGCTCCTTTCCCTGTTTATAGCGCCGGGGCGGAGCGTGGCGATTACCCTGCCGCCCACGGTCGAAAAAGATCAGGGGCGGTACCGGCGCTGGATGGATTTTGCGGAGGAATACGGGCTTCCGGTGGAGTTCGGCATCGGGGTCCGGGAGTCCCTGGCGGATGTTTTTGGCAGCGCCCTCTGTATCATAAGCACCTCGGTTAAGGAGGGCTTTGGCTTTTCCTTTCTGGAACCCTGGACCGCGGGGCGGGCGGTTATTGGCCGGCGTATCGATTATGTCTGCGGGGATTTCGAGGCCGCGGGACTGCGCTTTAACGATCTCTATCAGGAAATAAAGATCCCCATGGTGTACCTGGCCCCCCTGATCCTGCGGAAGAAGATGGAACGCGCCTTAACGGGCATTTATGAAGCCTTTGGCCAGGAACCGCCCCGGTATCTTATCAATATGATGGGGGATGAACTCCTCTCCCATGATACGGTGGATTTTGGCCGCCTGGATGAGGAATCCCAGGAAGGCATTATCCGTATCGTGATTTCCAACTGGGTGGTATTTCAGGATGTTATAAAGGCGAATCCCTTTTTGGGGACCCTGGCGGATTGGCAGCCCGACGAGGAGGACATTGCGTACAACTCGCAGAAGGTTGCGGAAGCCTACGGAAAGGAGCGGATTGTTTCGATACTAAAGGATATCTATAAATCCGTTTTGGATAATCCGGTAAGCCATAAACTTTCAAAATCCATCTTGCTGGAGCTGTACCTGGATCCCCTCCAGATGTCCCTGGTCGGGATTGGACATGTCTGACGAGCGCCTGATCCGGTATATTCGCTCCGCCTCCCCCCCCATGACGCCGCTTCCCCCCCCCGGAATTGCCGCCGGACCTGGCGGAACTGCTCTATTCCCCGGATAAGGGGGGAAGAGCCTTTCCGGGGATCCGGGGGGTCCTCTTCGATGTGTACGGGACCCTTTTTACCTCCGCCGCCGGCGACATTGGCCTCCGGGCCCTGGCCCGCGGGGAAGATTCGGATGCCCTGGCCGGGGAATACGCCGCGGATTTGGCCGGGAAGGATCTGGAGGCCTATTTCCGCGGGGAGGTTCTCCGGCTCCACGGGGAAGCCCCGTGTCCCTACCCGGAGGTCCGGGTGGAGGAGATCTGGGCCGGGTTTCTTACAAAGACCCCCGCTCCCCCCGGACAAATTGGGGAGAGGGATCCAAAAGAGCTGGCCCTCCGGTATGAATTGGCGGTAAACCCCGTGTTCCCCATGCCCGGCGCCGGGGAAACCCTGGAGGCCCTTAGGAAGCGGGGGCTTATCCTGGGAATAATTTCCAACGCCCAGTTTTTTACGCCCCTCCTGTTTGAGGCCTTCTTCGGCGCTTCCCCGGAGCATCTGGGCTTTGATCCCGGCCTGTTGATCTATTCCTATGAGATTGGGGAGGCTAAACCTTCGCCGGCCCTGTTCGCTCCGGCCTGTAAACGCCTCGCTTCCCTGGGTATCGGCCCCGAAGCCTGCCTCTATGTGGGGAACGATATGCTGAACGATATATACGGAGCCGGGGCATGGGGCTTTAAAACGGTCCTCTTTGCCGGCGATGGCCGCTCTCTGCGGCTCCGCCGGGATATGGGGCTGCCCCGGGAGTTCCGGCCCGGGGGGATTATCCGCAATTTGGCGGATATAAGCGGGTTGTTAGGCTAGGCTTATCACCGCGCCCCATTCTATAATCTGCTATTTATATATTCTTTGAAATCAAATGTTTTTATGTTTAATGATTTTGCATAATCACAAAGACTGCTATCACCCGATATTAATAATTCAGATTCTTTTGCCATCATTAGTATCGCTGAATCTGTTATTCCTAATGTATCAAAAAATAAATTTTGTGATATTATTTCCGTTCTTATATATTTTTCTATAGTTTGTTTATAAATTGTTTTAACTAATATTAAATACTTATATTTATCATCCCCGGTAATCCTATTTAATATATTATCAACTTCCGTCAAAATATTCGGACTAGTTATAATTCTATCATAATTTGATAAAACATTTAAAAGAAAATAATAATCTTCTCTGGTATAAAGTGAATTCCTTGTGTAATTTTTTATTCTATTTTCATTTATTTGACCTGCGAGAAATAATATGAATATATTTGTATCAATGGTTACATCACGCATCTTTATGCATCTTTACAGCAATAATATCTCCATTTTTTTTATTCACAATGACATTTTTATATTCACGTATATATGGATTTACCATTGTTCCTAAAGTTGCGGTTATCGTTGGCGATATGTTTCTATTGGGAACAAGAAACGAAACAGTTAAATGGTATTCATTACCATTGCTTTCATTTATTTCTTCAAGTCTAATATCAGTAACATCTGATCCAAAAAGAGATGGAAATTCTCCTTTAATCCGTTCAACTGATTCTTTAACTGAAACCATATACAAAACCTCTTAATTTTATTATAATAAATTTTGATATTTTGTCAATACGATACTGTATGCTTTTTTATACAGCTTGATAAATTTTTGGGGCCTTTTGCATAACATAGCTTGAATGATACCCCTTTATCGGTGTAATATGATCCTTATATGTATAAGCCTTATTCGACACCCACGGTGGAAGCCCGTCCTTGTATAAAAATCCCGGAACCCCGAATTTCAAAGGTAATTGTTTTTTTTGTTAAGATTTTTGCCCGGCTTTATCTTTTTCTTTTTTTGGGGATAGCCAGGGTCGTACTGCGGGGGGGAGACTACTTATTTGATGTGTATAAAAGGGCGCTGCGGGGAGACAGCCGTTGTATCCTCGCCTTCCGGCATCCTAACGGCGGGGAGCCCCAGCTGCTTGCCTGGTTTATTATTTACCGGCTTAGGCAGCTGGCCCGGAAAGCGGGGGTCTCTTTTTCCAAAAGACCCCATGTTTGTTTTGTGTATGGATATGAGGTTGTCCGCTGGGGCGGTTTTTTTGCCCGGCTGGTGATGCCCCGGCTGGGCGCCATGCCGGTCCATCACGCAAAACTGGACTCCGTGGGTATGACGAGGATCTACAAGGCTATTATTGAAGGGCCCTATCCCCTGGCCATAGCCCCCGAGGGCCAGGTAAGTTATACCGCCGAAACGGTGCCCCGCCTGGAGCAGGGGACCGTGCGTATCGGTTTTCATGCGGCGGAGAAGCTGGCCCAGGCGGGAAAAACCTGTCCGGTGGAGGTGCTTCCGGTTTCCGTCCATTTCCGGTATGGCCTGTGGGCCAGGGTATCCCTGGAACGGCTTCTGCGGCGGATCGAAAAGTACACCGGCACGGGGATGAAGGGCAAATCCGGCACGGTGGTTCCCTTTTCGGAGCGGCTTAAACAATGCCGGGATATGATTTTGGGGCTTAATGAAAAACGGTACGGCATTGTTCCCGATGAGGGCCGTTCCTTTGCGGAAAGGGTTGACGCGGTAATGGAGCTTGCCCTGGACAGCGCCGAAAAGATCCTGCGGATCAGGCGGGGAGAGGGGGCTAATGGCGATATTATCGGCCGTTTGTATCATATCCGGCAGATCTGTTGGGACCGGATATATGTGCCCGAAATGGAAAACCTGGATGCCATACCCAGGGTTGAACGGTCCCTGGCGGACCTCCGGGCCGGGGAAGCCTGGTATGCCAGCCGCCACATGGAATTGGTCGATTTTGTATGGTACTTCCGGATCCCCATTCCGCCGGAAGAGGCCCCCCTGCATCTTAGAATAGAGTATATCCAGAATTTATGGGATTTTGCCAACCGGACCATGGGCGGGGCTTATACAAAACGGGTGATTAATCCCCATCCCAGACGGGTGATCCTCCAGGTTGCGCCCCCCATGAACCTTACCGAGCGGCTTGCGGATTATCAACGGGATAAAAAGGAAGCCATTAGCTCGGCCATGGACGCCCTGCGGAACGCCTACCTGGGCTGTATTGAAGAGGTTAAACGCCGTGACGATGGCGAGCAGGCGGTCTTTTTCTAGCCCTGGGGATAGGATGTTTTATCCCCGGGTCTTTTCCGTAGTAATAGCGGTGGCGCTTTTTTCCCTTAGCCCCCTGCCGGCCTTTTCCGGGGGAAAGGGGGAGCCCCCGGCTCCGTTAAAACCTGTTATGGCGGTCAGCATCCTCCCCCAGGCCTACTTTGCCGGATACATCGGCGGGGATCGGATCCAGACCATAGTGCTGGCCGGTCCCGGACAGAATCCCCATACCTATGAGCCCAGCCCCAAACAGATGGCGGATCTTGCCGGCGCCGGGGCCTGGATCCTCTCGGGCACGGAGTTTGAGATAAGCCTAAGGCCCAAGATAGAGGCCCTCTTTCCAAAGCTCCGTATTATAGACGGCACCCGGGGGGTCCGCTTCAGGACCCTGGAAGTCCCGGAGGAGGAGGACCCCGATCATCCCCAGGAAGGGGACCTTTCGATAGACCGCCATACCTGGCTTGGCGCGGAACCGGCTAAAATCATGGCCGCCCATATCCGGGACGCCTGTACGGGCCTGGACCCCGGGGGAGCGGCCTGGTATGGGGCCAATTATGAGGCCCTTATTGGGGAAATCGACGGCGAGTTCCGCCGCCTGAAACAGGAGCTTGAACCGCTCAGGGGCAAGGCGGTCTTTGTCTATCACCCTGCCTTTGGGTATTTTCTGGACGAATTCGGCATCCGGCAGGAGGCGGTGGAGACCGGCGGTAAGGAACCGACCCCCAGGATTCTGAATGCCCTTATCGCCAGGGCCAGGCGGGAGGGGGCGGCGGCTATTTTTGTCCAGGCCCAGTTTCCGGTGAACGCCGCCCGGACCGTGGCCGCCTCGGTGGGGGCCGAACTAATCGCCCTGGATCCCCTGTCGCCGGATTGGCTTGCCAATATCCGGATCATGGGGGCCGCCCTGCAAAAGGCGCTGGGGGAGGGGCGGTAGGATGGAAACCGGAGACGGAGCTTCCCAGGCATATCCTGTCATACCGCCCAATCATCCCGCGGACCGGGGAATAGTCCTCCGTTTTAAGGGGGTCTCCTTTTCCTACGGACCGGTCAAGGTCCTGGAAAACGCCGGTTTTCATATCCACCAGGGGGAATTTATCGCCCTGGTAGGGCCAAACGGTTCGGGAAAAACCACGGTCCTCAAGCTGATCCTGGGGCTGGAACAGGCCCGGACCGGAACCATAGAACTCCTGGGCGCCGATTCTTCCCGGACCCGGGACCGGGTGGGCTATGTCCCCCAGCAGGCCCTCTATGACCGCTCCTTCCCCATCCCGGTTAGGGACGTGGTCCGCATGGGGCGGCTCCGTCCCCTTTCCCGGAAATATGGCCCGGAGGACCGGGCCGCGGTACAGGAAGCCCTGGAGCAGGTTGAAATTACCGATCTGGCCTCCAGGCCCTATACGGCCCTTTCCGGGGGCCAGCGGCGGCGGGTCCTGGTGGCCCGGGCCCTGGCTGCAAAGCCGGAACTGCTTATCCTGGACGAACCTACCGCCAACATGGACGGCGAAAGCGAGGAACGGCTTTTCAAAACCCTGGGGAAGCTCAAGGGCCGGACCACCATCCTCATCGTTACCCATGACACGGGCTTTGTCTCCGCCCTGACCGGCCGGGTCCTCTGCATGGGCCGGGAGGCGGGGGCCGGATACGGCATTGTGCAGCACCGGACGGAAGCGGCGGAAAAGGGCTTATCCGATCCGCACCCCGGGGAAGACGCCTCCGGCGCGGGGCTGTCCCGGATCGTCCATGGGGAAAGCCTGCCGGGGGATTTTTGTGATGATAAGGACCGGCCATGAGTGATTTTATGGGGGCCCTGTTTAACCCCGATTTTCCCTTTATCAGGAACGCCCTTTTTGCCGGCCTTTTATCCTCCCTGCTCTTTGGGACCCTGGGCTCCATCGTAACGGTCCGGCGGATTGGGAGCCTGGCGGGGGCCATTTCCCATGCGGTGCTGGGGGGCATCGGCATGGCCCTCTACCTTTCCGCCTCCGGCATAGTGCCCGGCTTTCCGCCCCTGGCGGGGGCCATGGTCTTTGCGGTCCTTGCCGCGCTTCTTATCGGGATAGTTTCCCTCAAGGCAAAACAGCGGGAGGACACGGTGATCAACGCCATCTGGGCCATCGGGATGAGCCTGGGGGTGTTTTTTATGGCCAGGACGCCGGGCTATACGGACCCCTCGGGGTATCTCTTTGGCAATATCCTGCTCATCTCCAGCCAGGACCTCTGGCTCATGGCGGGCCTGGACCTGCTGGTCCTCATCCTCAGCTGGCGCTTTTACCCCCAGCTTGAGGCCTCCGCCTTTGATGAAGAGTTTGCCCGGGTCCGGGGGGTTCCCGCCACGGCGATCTTTTTAGTTCTCCTGATGGTCACCGCCATTGCCATCGTATTGCTCCAGACCTTTGTGGGGATCGTCATGCTTATCGCCATGCTCACCCTGCCGGCGGGAACCGCGGGGTACTTTGCCCGGAACCTTAAGGGAATGATGGTTTTTAGCTGCCTTTTCTCGGCCCTGTTTTCCACCGGCGGGCTCCTCCTGGGCTGGACCCTCGACGCGCCGGCGGGGGCCATGGCGGTGATCCTGGCGGGGATCATCTTCCTGGGCGCCGCGGCGGTACGGGGGATCAGAAAGTAGGGCCGGGAAGGGCGCCGGCTTTGAAAAAACAGCGCCGTCTTGTGGCAATTTCGTAAAAGAGAATTTTAAATGAAGGGAAACAAGGTATTCATATGGGCCATACCGGCGATGGTTCTGGCAGGCTGCGTCTCGTTCCGGTCTATCGAAATAACCAGGCCGCCCAACCGCATGGTATACGGGCAGGGGCAGGAGTTTGACCGGACCGGCATGGAAGTAGGCGGCATTACCAAAAAAGGCGAACTCAAGCCGGTTTCGGATTCCCGCATCCGGATAAGCGGGTACGACAAGGCCAGACCCGGCGTTCAGGCCGTAACCATTGCCTATAGGAAAACGCAAACCACCATAGAGGTAGAAGTTGTGCCGGTCCGGTCCATCAGCATTGAAAAAGCCCCTTCCCTTGTCAAGCAGTATGAAAACATCACGGGGCTGACGGTGCGGGTGGATTACGGCGACCGGGTGCCGGCGGCCAGCGTGGGGGCGGGGGCGCTCTCGTTTTCCGGCCACAACAAGGATGCGGCGGGCAGGCAGACCGTTACCGCCGCTTATTACGGCAAGACCGCCGCGTTTGACATAACCGTGGTGGGGATGAGCCGCCTGGTTATCAACACGCCGCCCGCCAAGGTAACATACCTTACCGGCGAGGAGCTTAGCCTTGAGGGCCTC
>JAISOR010000159.1 GCA_031275535.1 Treponema sp.
GGCCCCCTCCCAGACCCTTACCGATTCGGAATACCATAAACTAAGGCGCATCGCCATTGATCTTATCCGCCATCTGGGGATTGTGGGGGAATGTAATGTCCAGTACGCCCTGGACCCCGCCTCGGAGGATTACCGTATTATCGAAGTAAACGCCCGGCTTTCCCGGAGTTCCGCCCTGGCGTCCAAGGCCACGGGCTATCCCCTGGCCTTTGTGGCGGCAAAACTCGCCCTGGGCTATTCCCTGATCGATATCGAGAACCGCATCACCCGGGCAACCAAATCCTGTTTTGAGCCCGCCCTGGACTACTGCGTGGTGAAGGTACCCCGGTGGGATCTGACCAAATTCAAGAACGTTGACCTCCGGATCGGCTCGGAGATGAAGTCCGTGGGGGAGGTGATGTCCATAGGCCGCACCTTCGAAGAGGCCCTCCAGAAGGCCCTGCGGATGACCGGCATCGGCGCTCCGGGCCTGGCGGGGGAGGAAGGTCTCTGCGGGAGCGGCGCGGCTAATATCCGGGAGGCCCTGGCGAAACCCACGGACCGGCGGATCTTTATCATCTACCGGGCCATGGCGGAGGGCTGGTCCGTAGACCGGATCCACCGCATCACCAAAATAGACCGCTGGTTCCTTTCAAAGATCGCCAGGGCCCTGGAAGTGGAACAAACCCTTAGGGCAAGGGCTTCCACCCTTCAAGCTTCCGCGCCCAATCCGCCAGGTTCCGTGGACCGGGAACTTTTGGCCCGGGCAAAACGGATGGGCTTTTCCGACGCCCGGATCGGGGAATTCCTGGGAGTTTCGGAGCAGGCGATCCGGTCCCTCCGGGAAAGTTACCGCCTGCGGCCGGCGGTAAAACAGATCGACACCCTGGCCGCGGAATACCCCGCCAAGACCAATTACCTCTATATGACCTATGGGGGGGCCGGCGCCGGCAGCGGCGCCACGGACGATGTCGCCCCCGCGGGCCGGGGGGTCATGGTCCTGGGCTCAGGGGCATACCGGATCGGGAGCAGCGTGGAATTCGACTGGTGCTGCGTCAACGCCGCGGAGACCGCCCGGAAGCTGGGCCGTTACTCCATTATGGTGAACTGCAACCCCGAAACGGTATCCACCGATTACGATATGTGCGACCGTCTCTACTTTGAAGAACTGACCCTGGAACGGATCCTCGATATTTATGAGCGGGAAGGGCCCGAGGGAATTATCCTTTCCATGGGGGGCCAGATCCCCAATAATCTGGCCACAAAACTCTACGCCGCGGGGGCCCTGATCTACGGCACCACCCCCCAGTCCATCGACATGGCCGAGGACCGGAATAAATTTTCCGCCCTCCTGGACAGCCTTAAAATAGAACAGCCCGCGTGGAAGGAACTCATCGATCTTCCCTCCGCCAAGGCCTTCGCCGCCGAGGCGGGGTATCCCGTCCTCATCCGGCCAAGCTATGTCCTCTCCGGGGCGGCCATGAACGTGGCCTGGGATGACGCAAGCCTGGAGAAATTTTTAAGCCTCGCCGCGGATGTCTCGGCGGAACATCCGGTGGTAATTTCAAAGTTCGTGGAAAATTCAAAGGAAATTGAGATTGACGCGGTAGCCAAACGGGGGGAGATACTCTTCCATGCCATTACGGAGCATGTGGAGAACGCCGGAATCCATTCCGGGGACGCCACGGTGGTACTCCCCGCCCAGCGGCTCTACATTGAAACCATCCGGAAAATCCGCAAGATAAGTTCCCGGATTGCCCAGGCCCTGGATATTACCGGGCCCTTCAACATCCAGTTTCTGGCCCAGCGCAACCGGGTCCGGGTAATTGAATGCAACCTCCGGGCCAGCCGGAGCTTCCCCTTCTGTTCCAAGGTGAGCCGGGTGAATATGATCGAAATGGCGGTTAAGGCCATGCTGGATGAACCGATCCAAAAATCCCCCGCATCGGCCCTGGACCTGGAATGGGTGGGGGTTAAGGCCGCCCAGTTCAGCTTCTCCCGGCTCCACGGCGCGGATCCGGTGAGCGGGGTGGAGATGGCTTCCACCGGGGAAGTGGCCTGCATCGGTACGGACCTCTCCGACGCCTTCCTCAAGGCCCTGCTTTCGGTGGGTTACCGGATCCCCAAAAAGCGGATCCTCCTTTCCACCGGACCCATTGAAGACAAGCTGGACTTCCTCGATTCCGCCCGGAAACTGGTGGCCATGAACTACGAGCTTTACGCTTCCCGGGGAACCGCCAAATTCCTCGCCGCTAACGGCGTCCCCAGCCGGCCCCTGAACTGGCCCCTGGAATCCAAGGAACCCAACATCGCGGGGTTCATCAAACGCCGGGAAATTGACATGATCATCAACATACCCAAGAACAACCGGGAAACGGAACTGAAAAACGACTACATCATCCGCCGGATGGCGGTGGATTTCGACATTCCCCTGTTCACCAATATTAAGGTGGCCCGCCAGTTCATCGACGCCCTGGCGGAATACCGGGAAAAGGGACACGCCGAAAACGCCCTGGAGATCAAGGCCTGGGAGGAGTACCGGTAGTTTCCACCGGGGGCTATATCCGTTTCCTTCCCGATTTTCGGGCCGTATGAAGAGCCCCCGGACCGCTATTTAAAAAGCGTAAAATGGTTTTTCCTAAACGCCAGAAGGCCGCCGGTTTTCATGCGTCCAAGCTCGGAAGACATGGCGCTTCTGTCTACCGAAAGAAATTCCGCCAATTCTTCACGGTTAAAAGGGATTTCAAAGGAGGAACTGCCCGCCTCCCGGGCCTGGGTGGATAAATAGGAAATAAGCTTTTCCCTGGTGGTACGCTGGGTGATGTGCTGCATTTTGTTTATGAGCCTGATATTTTTCCCCGCAAGCTCCCGAATCATATTATTCAAAAATTTTGTATGAAAGGGACAGACCAGGGTACAGAGGGCGCTTATTTTAGAGGCATGGATAAAAAGCGCCTCGGTTTTTTCAACCGCCAGGGCGCTCAAGGAGGGCCGCCCGGTTTCCCCGCAGGCAAAGGACTCGGCAAAAATATCCCCCGCGGCAATCCGGGCTATGATCGTCCTGTTTCCCCAAAAATCATCGCGGACCAGATGAACCGCCCCTGAGATGACAATGCCCAGGGTGGATATTTCATCACCTTCCATAAATATATAGGCGCCCTTCTCAAATTTCCGCGCCCGGGCATGAAAACAATCCAGGAGTTTCTCAATTTCTTCAACCTTGACGCCGTCAAAAAGCCGGCAGCTCAGTAATACCGGTAAAAATCTTCGCATTTTTCTCTTTTGTTGTAAAAACAACGGATTCCTTTGATTCATAGATATATGTTTTATTCAACGATGTCAATGGAGCTTTTGTGTTGACAGAGGAAGGAGCAGAAAATGGTTCGGAGAATAATTCGGATTGATGGGGAAAAGTGCAACGGCTGCGGACTATGCGCCGAGGCCTGCCATGAAGGGGCAATCGGCATCAAAAACGGCAGGGCGAAACTTTTGCGCGATGACTACTGCGACGGGCTGGGGAACTGCCTCCCGGTCTGCCCAACCGGGGCCATCAGTTTTATCGAAAGGGAAGCCGCGGACTTTGACCCGGAGGCGGTATCTGCCGGAACGGCGGCTGCCGGAGCGGCGGCTGCCGGAAAGGCGCCGGAGAATCCGCCCCGCCGCTGTCCGGGAAGCAACGCAAAAAAGATTGTCCGGCCCCGGGAAGCCGCCGCCGAAACACAAGCCGCGTCCGCCGGGCAGTCCCAGCTTGCCCAGTGGCCGGTACAGATAAAGCTGGTCCCTGTCAACGCGCCGTATTTTGAAAACGCCTCCCTTTTAATCGCCGCCGATTGTACGGCCTATGCCTATGCGAATTTCCACGCCGGCTTTATGCGGAACAAGATCACCCTTATCGGCTGCCCCAAGCTGGACGAAACGGACTATACCGAAAAGCTCACGGCGATACTTAAAACGAATTCCGTTAAAAGCCTTACCATTGCCCGGATGGAAGTCCCCTGCTGCGCGGGAATAGCAAACGCCGCCATTGCGGCGCTGAAGGAGAGCGGGAAAATGATCCCCTGGCGGGTCATCACCTTTTCCACCGAGGGGAATTTGTCCGAGGAATAGGGCGTGTTTATTCGAAAGTCCGGCCGCGCCGCGGGGCCATCACTTCCGGGCCCCGCTTACAAATAAGAGACCGGTATGGCCCTGTCATCGCCCTTAAGGACAGCGGGTTCTTCGCAGGCGCAAATTACGCCGCCGCTTCCCCGGCTATAGCCGTTGATCCTTTCGGTTACCCCGAAAACCGCAATGTCGGCGGGGCCGGGGTTGGCGTGCTTTTTTATTTCCAGGGGATGGATGACGCCGTTCCGCACAATCAGAAGATCTATCTCTTTGCCGTCCCGGTCCCGGTAAAAAAATACCGGCGCTTCCCTCCCGGCATTATCGTAGCTTTTTATCACTTCGCCGATTACAAAGGTCTCAAAAAGGGCGCCCGCCATGGGACCCCGGCTTAAGGGGATCGGATTATCCCAGCCCAGGAGGAAACAGGCAAGGGCGGTATCGAGAAAATAGAGCTTGGGAGTTTTTACCATGCGTTTGGATATGTTGACGGAAAAAGGCCGGAGAAGATACACGATATGGGAAGCTATAAGGATGGAAAGCCAGCGTTCGGCGGTTGAAGCCGATATGCCCGTATCCTGCGCGATGGCCGAAAGGTTAAGGAGCTGTCCCGTTCTTCCCGCGGCTATGGTCAGGAACTGCATAAACTGCCGCTCGTTACCCACCTGGGCCAGATCCCGGACATCCCGTTCAATATAGGTTTTGGTATAGGTTGTGTAAAAATCGTTCCAGTCATCTTCCCCAGCAGGCTCCTCCGCGTTTAAGGCCGGCATGGTTCCCCGCTGTATACGGGTCCAGAGATCATCGTAGGACAGGGGGACCGCGGTCTTCTCCCTTTGAGAAAAGTAGTCGTCCGCCGGCAGGAAGGGGCTGTCATAGCCCAGGCCCTGTATTTCCCTAAGCGAAAAAGCGGGGAGCGTTACAATACCGATTCTCCCGGCCAGGGATTCGCTGCCGTTTTTCATCATCCGGAACTGCTGTGAACCGGACATAAAAAAGAGCCCCCCGGTCTTTTCCGTATCAACGATCATCTTTATATACGGAAACAAGCCCGGGGCATATTGAATTTCGTCTATGATAAGCGGCGGCTTGTGCTGCTTAAAAAAGACGCTGCCCTCGGAAAGGGCCTCGTTCAGGGTAAGGGGATTATCCAGGGTAACATACCGCAGTCCCTTCCCAAATTCTTTGAGCAGGGTGGTCTTGCCAACCTGTCTGGCGCCCGTAACCAGGAGGGCCCCAAAATTCCTTGCGAGGCGGGCTATGGTTTTTTCCGCATGACGGGGTTTATACATAGATACTCCGGCTAATTCACTATTCAATAACAGATTAGCCGAATCCGGTCCGGTTTTCAAGTACGCCTCAGTACTTCCTCAACAGCTCGATGGGGGAAACCGCCCCGGCCCGGCGTGCGGGAATCCAGGAGGCCAGCATGGAACTGAGGACCGTACAGACGCCGATCACCAAAACGGCGGTCCAGTCAATAACCAGGGGGATGTTCTCCAGGTAATACCCCGGATCGAGGATCTTAACCGCCTCCCCGTTAAAGAGGCCGGAAAAAAAACCCAGGACCTTTTCAAGGCCGTGGATAAGGGGATTGATAAAACGGCCGATTAACAGCCCCAGGCTGATGCCCGCCAGGGCCCCAAACAGGCCCGTGAGAAAGGAACCCCAGATAAACACCCGGCTTGCGGCGCCGGGACTGGCGCCAAAGGCCTTGAGAACCGCGATATCCCGCCGCCGTTCTATGACAAGCATGGAGGTCGCCGAAGATACATTTACCGCCGCCACGATTACCACCAGGGCCATGATAAAAAGCAGCTGCTGCCTGGTGGAAGCGTAGGAACTGTACTGGGAACGCTGCAATTCCTTCCAGGTATAGACCCCGTAACCCGGACCCAGGGTCCGGTACAGGAGGGACGCCATGGCCTCCGCCCCGCGATAGGGATCGTCTATCTTAACGATAAGGTATGATTGGGATAATTCCGGGGTAAGGACCTTCTTTCCCGCCTCATAGTCCATGATGCACCAGAGGGAATCCAGTTCCCGGTAGCCGGAAGACACAATTCCCCGGACCGTAAAGGGACTTAACCGGGGGATATTTCTGCCCTCCGGGGATATCCGCAGGGTCATGATCCGCAGGGTATCCCCTACCCCGGCGCCCAGGTTCCGGGCAAGGCCCTCCCCGATAAGCACATCCCCGGCGGACTCGATCTTCCCGCTGCCCGCAATGGTTTGGAGGAACCTGCCGCTCCCCGGCTCCTCCCAAAAGGCGCTTTCCGTTGCCCGGATAGTAGCGCCGGTCCTTCCATTCTTACCCACCAGGACTCCCAGGCCCTGACGTTCAAGCCAGGCGCCCCGGACTCCTTCAATCCCCGCGATCTCTCCCGCGGCGTCTTCAATGCCCAGGGGTTCCGCAAAATCATATACCTGGAGATGGCCGGTTCCCAATTCAAGGTAACGGTCCGTAATACCCTGGATCATGCCGTCCGCCACCATCAGGGTCAGGATGATGGGGATAAGGCTCAGGGCGATCCCCCCCGCCGCACCCCGGAGATACCGGCCCCCTTCCCGGGCCCTGCCCAGAAGATACCGGAGGGCGATAAAGAACCCCGCCCCGGCTTTCACCTTTCCCCCTCCCCCGCGGAGGGGGAAAGGAGGCCCTCTTCCAGGGTATAGCGGACCAAGGCCCGGCGGGCCACCGTTTCGTCGTGGGTTACCACGATGAGGGTCTTCTTCCACTTTTCCGTGGTGGCATAGAGGAGTTCCGCCACCACCCCGCTGTTCATGGGATCGAGGTTCCCCGTGGGTTCATCCGCCAGGATTATATCGGGATCATTTACCAGGGACCGGGCCACGGCAACCCGCTGCCGTTCCCCCCCGGAAAGCTGGGAGGGGAAATGATGGAGCCGGTCATCCAGGCCCACATCCCCCAGGAGGACCCTGGCCTTTTCCAGGGCATCCTTTTTTTTCATCCCAAAAATATAGGCCGGCAGCATCACATTTTCCAGGGCGGTAAAATCCTTCAATAAATAGTGGAACTGAAAAATAAAACCCACCCGGCGGCTCCTATAGGAACTCAGGCCCGTCTCGGAAAGGCCGGTAATCTCCTGGCCATCCACTTGAACGGAACCGGAATCGCAGCGGTCAAGGCCCCCAAGAATATTGAGGAGCGTACTCTTTCCGCTGCCGCTTTGGCCGTTTACCGCCACCGTGGTTCCCCGGCCCACCTCAAAACTGATGCCCCTAAGGATATGGAGGGTTTCCGTGCCCGAGGCATAGTTCTTTACAATCTGCCGGACCCTAAGGAGCGCCCCGGCGGGATCGTTTTTGTCCCGATCATTCATAACGCAGTACCTCCGCAGGCCGTGTCCGGGAGACCTTGGCCGACGCAAACCAGGAAGCCAGCAGCGCGGACAGGAAGCCGAACAGCCATATCAACAGGACCTCGTGGGGGATAAGCCGGGAAGGGATTTCCTTTATATAAAAAATCCTGGGGGAAAAGATGGCAAACCCTTCCCCCAGGCCGGCCTCCGCGCCCAGAAAGGGGGCGGCAATCCGGTTTATCAGCCGGATAAGGCCGTTCACCCCTCCTTCCAGGAGGCTAAAAAAGGCGCCGATATTACAGGCAATTAGGAGGCCCAGGGCTAAGCCCAGGCCCGCCCCGGCGAGGCCGATGATACAGCCATCCCAGACAAAGACCAGCCGGACCGCCCGGCCGGTGGCCCCCACGGCCCGGAGCAGGCCTATCTCTTCCCGGCGTTCCAGGACGCTGCGCCGCTGGGCCTGGAAGATGTTGAGGCCCACCACAATAAAGATGAGGCCCACCAAAATAAACATCAAAAGTTTATCCGTCCGCAGGGCCCCAAAAAAGGAACTGAAATATTCCCGCCAGGAATGTACCGCCGGAACTTCCGCACCGGGGAAGCCCCCTTCGGTTTGTAAGAGCTCCCGGACCCGCTCCGCCGCCCGCATATCCTGCCAGCGGTTTTTAAGCTTAATCCCCAGGGAAAGCGCCCGGCCCGGATTGTCCTCCGGCGGGAAGCTTCCCCCTTCCATCTCTCCGGCCTTATCGATGTTGATAAAGGCCCAGCCCAGATCGTATTCATAAAAACCGGAACGGAAAATGCCGCTTACCCTGAAACGGAAATCCTCGGCCTCCGGGGAGAAAAGCCCCGCCAGGAACACCAGGGTAATCTCGTCCCCCAGCCGGGCCGAAAGCCGCTGGGCAAGTTCCGAGCCCAGGAGGATGTTGTTTTTGCCGCTAAGATCAAAGGAACCGTCCTCAAATTCAAGCTTTGCCGCCATTCCCGGGTCCTGATCAAGGGCATCCGGCGGGAGGCCCCGGACCACCACCCCCTGCTGTCCGTTCCGGTTTCCCCGGGCTATGCCCTGGAGTTCCATAAAGGGGACCGCCGCGGTCAGCTCCGGCACGGCCCTGAGGCGCCGCAGCAGGGATTCCCCCTCTTCTCCCCCGGGGAAAGGTTCAACCCTGATATGGTAGGAGGATATTTCCAGGATGCTTTCGATGAACCCAAGCTGAAACCCGTTCATCACCGCGATGATCACCGTCAGGGCCAGGACCCCGGTAGCGATGCCCAGGACCGCCAGCACCGGCGCCGGGGAAGACCGGTTCCGGCGGCGGCCCGCGATATACCGGGCCGCCACAAAGCCAATCCATCCGGCGGGCATTATTCGCCCCTCCCCGGCTGGGGCCGGACCCGCTCTTCGGAAATTTTCCGGCCATCTTCCCAGAGGGCCCGGAGTATCACCACCCCGTTCATATAGAGTTCTTCCACTTCCTGCTCCCCCTCCCTGCGGACCACCCGTTCAAGGACGCCGTTAACGTAGTTCCGTTCCAGGACCCGGTCCCCGTCCTCGTTGTATTCATATTCCGTGAGCTGCTCGTTCTCCCCGGCTTTCCAGCTTACCGAGGCAAGCCGGTCCCCGGACCAGGTATTCTGAAGCTCCCCCAGGACGACGTCATCTTCATCCTTCCTGGTTTCGGTCAGGACCCGGCCCCGTTCATCGGTGGTATACAATACCCGGTCCCCGGAGTTAACCAGGATCTCGGAGAAAAAGCCCGAGCCATAGGATGAACCGGGGGCGATAAATTCCTGCTCCGCCGCCTGAAGCACCATGTGGGGGAATTGGAGCCGGACCGGGGCCTGTTCTTCCGGCAGGGCCTGATGATAGCGCCGCTCCACCGCCCGCAGGGAATAAAACCGGCTGTACCGGTAATAGTCGGTCCACATATCCTCCAGGACCCCTTCCCTGTTTTCGCCGCCTATCTCACCCATGAGGCCTCCGGCCCCCGGCTCAACCGTGGCGGCCCACGGGTCTCCGGCCCGGGCCTCATCCTCCGGCGCGGTTTCACTTCCCGGCACCACTCCATTCCCCGGCGCGGCTCCAGTTCCCGGAGCGGTCCCACTTCCCAGCACTGCCCCATTCGCCGGTGCGGCTCCACCTCCCGGCGCGGCTCCATCCCCGGACTCCGCTTCATCCCCGGTTTCCGCTTCATCCTCAGCCGGGGGGGGCGGAGGAGGGGTAAAACGCCGGGTCTCCGCCCTGATGAGCAGGCTGTTATTGTAGATATACCGGGTAATATATTCGGAACCGTCGGCGGCTATCCGGTATTCCCCGGTAATAAGCTCGTTGGGATCATAGAGTTCTATGAACCCCGAGCCATCCCCGTTGAACACGGCAACGAGCCGGGAGATTCCCTGCCCATCTTTGAAGATCCACTGCCGCCGCGATTCCTCCCCGTTTTCATAGAGGGTCCGCAGCTCGGGCTGATATTCCGGATTGTAGAAGGCCCGGAGCCTTTCGGGGAAATCCTCCCGGGCTATGGTTTCTATGGAAAGGGCGTATTTATTCCGCAGGGCAAGCCGGGAGAAGGCCCTTTCCAGGGTCATCCCCGCGGCGTTGGAGATATACCAATCCTGGGCAAAACCCGCAGCGGAGAGGACCGCCAGGAGTAGGCCCAGGAGGACCGGGAAAACCCGGAATCCGTGCTTATTCAAGGCCGATAAATTCCCTGGTATAGGTATGGGTTTCAAAGGGTCTAAGGTCTTCGTATTTTTCGCCGTCGCAGAGAAAGACCACCGGCAGCCGGAGTTCCGAGGCCAGCGAAAAAACCACGCCGCCCTTGGCGCCGGAGTCAAATTTGGTAAGGATGACCCCATCCAGGGCAACCGCTTCATGGAAGGTCCCGGCCTGGGCCAGGGCGTTCCTGCCGGTGGTGGCGTCCAGCACAAGCCATTTGATATACCGGGAAGCCGCTGCCTTGGATTCCACCACCCGGTCAATCTTCTTCAACTCCTCCACCAGGGCGCTTTTGGTATGCATCCGCCCCGCGGTATCGGCAATGATCAGGTCTCCCCCGCCCGCCTGGGCGGCTTCGATGGCGTCATATACCACCGCCGCGGGATCTCCCCCCTGTTTATGGGCCACCACCCGGACCCCCAGGCGTTCCCCGTGTATTTTAAGCTGATCCACCGCCGCCGCCCGGAAGGTATCCGCCGCGGCCAGGATGGGTCTTTTGTTATGGAGGGACCGGCAGCGGTCCGCCAGTTTAGCGGCGGTGGTGGTTTTCCCCACCCCGTTTACCCCCAAAAGGAGGATAATTACCAGACCCTCCCCCGGGGGGGGAAAGACCGGCAGGGGAAGGCCCCCGAGTTCCGCGTCCAGCAATTCCGCCAGTTTAAGCCGCACCTGCCGGGGATCGCCGATCTTCTCTTTTCTACAGAGCTCTTTAAGGGCATCCACGGTCTTAAAGGCCCCGGCGGCGCCAAAATCACCCTCCACCAGCAGGTCCGCTAAATCCTCGAAGAGATCTTCGGAAACCTTATTCCGGATCCCAAAAAAATTTTTAAACCTGTCGGCAAACGCGGCGGTCCCCATTGTCACCATCCCCTGTTTTTCATAGAAGCCGTATCCTCGCCGGATATATAGACATACCGGAAGATCCGGTAAACGGCTTCGGTTGCTAC
>JAISOR010000188.1 GCA_031275535.1 Treponema sp.
TTCGGTGCTGGAGATCATCGAGGCCGCCCGGAGGATCAGCGGTAAACCCATCCCCGCCAAAATCACCGGCCTCCGGCCGGGGGACCCCGCCAGGCTCACCGCCTCCGCCCAAATCGCCCGGGAAGCCCTGGGTTGGACCGCCAAATACTCGGACCTGGATACCCTGATACGGACCAGTTGGAATGCCTATAGGAAAAACAAAACCCCGGAGAAATCATGAAAGAGAAACTATTCAGTTATATAGAAAAAAACGCCTCCCTGGCGGAGGAGCTTGAAACCGAATTATGCAAACGGCCCGCCATTGCCCCGGATTCCGGCGGCGAGGGGGAACTGGATAAATGCCTGTTCCTCGAAGGCTGGCTAAAGGGAAGGGGTATTACCCAACTGGAACGCCACGACGCCCCGGACCCCTCGGCCAAGGGAGGGGTGCGGCCCAACCTTATCGCTACCATCCCCGGCAAGGAGGACTCCGGGCCCCGGCTGTGGATCATGAGCCACCTGGATGTGGTACCCCCGGGAGAAGCGGCCCTGTGGGAGAGCGATCCCTGGGAGCTAATTAGGAAGGACGACGGCCCCAAGGGACCGCGGCTCATCGGCCGGGGGGTGGAAGATAACCAGCAGGGCCTTGTTTCTTCGGTCCTGGCGGCCCTGGCCCTGGTCAGCCAGGGTTTGCGGCCCCCGAGGACGGTAAAACTGCTCTTTGCGGCGGACGAAGAGATGGGCAGCGCCTATGGCATAGACTGGCTCCTTAAGAACCGGGACCTCTTCCGTAAGGATGATATGGCCCTTATCCCCGACGGGGGGGACCCCAGGGGGGAAACCATAGAAATCGCCGAAAAGAACCTTATCTGGGCGCGGTTTAGCACCCGGGGAACCCAGGCCCACGGCTCCCGGCCGGATCAGGGGGTTAACGCCCACCTGGCGGGGGCGGATCTGGCGGTCCGGCTGCACTACGAACTTTCGGAAAAGTTTTCCGGCCGGGACCCCCTCTTTGAGCCCGACTATTCAACCTTCCAGCCCACCAAAAAAGAAGCCAACGTTCCCAATATCAACACCATCCCCGGGGACGACGTGTTCTGTATGGACATGCGGATCCTCCCCCAGTATCCGGTTAAACTGGTTCTTGCCGAAATTGACCGGATCAAGGCGGAGGTGGAGGCTAAACATGGGGTAAAGATCACCTATACCTGCCCCCAGACCCAGGAGTCCAAACCTACTTCCAAGGACGCGCCCCTGGTTAAACGGCTCTCCCGGGTTGTCAAAGAAGTATACGGCGTGGAAACCCGGCCCATCGGCATCGGCGGCGGAACCGTGGGGGCCTATCTCCGGAATAAGGGGATCGATTCGGTGGTATGGAGCCGGATGGACGATACCGCCCACCAGCCCAATGAATACGCCATCATCGAAAACATCCTGGGGGACGCGAAGGTGATGGCCCTGCTTATGTGTGACGGTTCTGATCAGTGATATCGAGGGCCTGCCCCGGGGCCTAAGGGACTCGGTCAGCCCGGAAGAGGCGGCTTATATAGAGACGATCCGGGACCGGGGCGGGCTGCCCTTTGGGGTAAGCTCCCATTTTGCCTCCCTGGCGGGACCGGACAAGGATGACCCCATCCGGCGCCAGTTTTTCCCCGATCCCCGGGAGGCGCTGCCGGACCCCTTTGCCCTGGAGGACCCCCTGGGGGAATGGCGATACCGGGCGGCGCCCCGGCTGACCCACCAGTACCGGGACCGGGCGCTGCTCCTGGCGGGGGGAAGCTGTGCGGGGTACTGCCGCTACTGCTTCCGCCGGGTGTGGATGGCCGCTTCGGCCGGGACCTTTATCGGCGAGGGGGAACTGGCCCCGGCCCTGGCCTACCTGGGGGCCCATCCTGAAATCCGGGAGATCCTTCTCTCCGGGGGGGACCCCCTGACCGCGGAGGACGGCGCCCTGGAATGGCTTTTTGGGCGGCTCCGGGAGGCCCGGCCCGGGGTGCTGCTCCGGCTCTGCAGCCGGGCGCCGGTCACGGAGCCCTCCCGGATCGGCGCGGCCCTGACGGAACTGCTCATCCGAAGCCGGCCCCTGCGGCTGGTGGTCCATATCAACCACCCCCGGGAATTGGCGCCCCCCGCGCGGCGCGCTCTGGCCTCCTGCGTGGACGCGGGGATCCCCGTCCATGTCCAGACCGTACTACTCCGGGGGATCAACGACCGGGCCGAAACCCTGGAAGAACTCTTCCGGGAATGTCTTAACCTGGGTTTATCCCCCTATTACCTTTTCCAGTTGGACCTGGCGCCGGGGACCAGGCACTTCAGGGTCCCCCTAAAGGAGGGCCTCGCCGTCTATCAAAAACTCCGCCTCCGCATTTCCGGCCTGGCCCTTCCCTCCTATGCGGTGGACCTTCCCGGCGGGGGCGGGAAGATAACACTCCACGGGGGAAGCATCGCCGGGGAAGGGACCGATCCCCGGGGCAGGATCTACCTGCTGCGGGGACGGGAGGGGGAACTCTGGCCCTACCCTGCGGATTGATCCCCCCGCTCCTGGTTGACCACCTTCGATGCTTGACTATGGGCGCCTAATGTGTTTAATTCTGGGGAAGCTGCTTAATAGTGTCTGCCAATGAGCGGGGGACATTTCTATATGTGGGAGAAAAAAATGGAACCGATTACGGTACTTTTACTGGGAGCGGGCAGCCGGGGGACGGATGTCTATGCTGAATATGCCCGGAATAATCCAACAATGATGCGGATCGCCGCCGTAGCGGAACCGGATGACGTAAGACGGGAAAAAATACAGACGGATCACCGGATTCCCGGCAACCTGGCCTTTACCGGCTGGGAACAGGCCTTTGACAAGCTGCCCGATGTTGACGGGGTGATCATTGCCACCCAGGATAAAAAACATGCAGGCCCCCTGGCAGCGGCTACTGCGCGGAATGTACACATCCTCTGCGAAAAACCCATCGTACCAACCCTGGAAGAATGCCGGGCCATTGAAAAGGGAGCCGCCGCCTTTACCAAGGTTTTTATGATATGCCATGTATTAAAATACACGGCCTTTTTTTCTAAAATCAAGGAGCTTTTGGATACGGGACGGATCGGAAGGCTCATTGGCATCGACCTTATCGAAAATGTGGGACATCTTCACTTGTCCCATAGTTATGTCCGGGGTAATTGGCGCAGCTCGGCGGAGTCTTCCCCTATGATTTTGGCGAAGAGCTGTCATGATATGGATATACTCCATTGGCTTGCGGGCGCTCCCTGTGAATCCTTAAGTTCTTATGGGGCTTTACATTATTTTAATGCGGCAAATGCCCCCTCCGGGGCACCCGCCCGATGTCTTGAGGGTTGTCCCCATATGATACGCTGCCCCTACCATGTGTCGAAGATTTATTTGACCGATTATACGGGCTGGCCTGTCAATGTGATCTCCACGGACCTTTCCATGGAGGGCCGGCTTAAGGCCCTGGAAAAAGGCCCCTATGGACGATGTGTGTTCCATTGTGATAATGACGTGGTGGATCACCAGACCGTGGCGATACAATTTGCCAATGGGGTAAGCGCCACTTTTACCATGTCCGGCTTTACCATGGAAATTCATCGGAACATCACCCTCTTTGGAACCGGGGGCGAAATAAGCGGGGACATGGAAGAATCGCGAATAACCATCAAGGAGTTTTCTTCCGGGAATATTGAGGTCATCAAGCTGGCTTCTCCCGTTGGGGGACATTCCGGCGGAGATAATAATCTGCTGACCGACTTTGTATGGAATATCCGGGATCACAATCGTCCGTCCAAAACTTCGGTAAAGGATTCTTTTGAAAGCCACTATATGGCCTTTGCCGCGGAATATTCCCGGCTCAACATGGCCAGGACCATCAAGCTGGGCGACTTTATGACCGCGCAACCCATTTAAGGGAAACTCCGGAAATGGGGGGCAAAAAAGGCCGCCCCGCGGGTCCCGCAAGTCAACCGGCGCTAAAATCCCAGGGTTCATAAATTTTAGGGACATCCCCCAGGAGCCGCCTGGTGTACTCCGACTGGGGATTAAGAATGGCCTGGTCCGCGGTTCCCTGTTCCACAATTTGCCCATGTTCCATGATGTATACCATGTCGGAAATATAATAGGCCAGGCCGATGTCGTGGGTAATAAAGACGATGGTCATGTTGATCTCGTCCCGCAGTTTAAGCAGCATATCCAGGATGGTTGCCCGGGAGCAGGCGTCTATCATGGATGTGGGCTCGTCGGCAATAAGCAGTTTGGGGCGGAGCATAAAAATCCGGGCGATCATGAGCCGCTGCATCTGTCCCCCGGAAAGCTCAAAGGGGTACTTGTTTGAAAGTTCCTCGAATTTCAGATTGACAAATCCGCAGGCTTCCTTCATTTTTTCAAAACATTCTTCCTTGCCGAGCCGGCGCCCCTCCTCTTTCAGACGGATGCAGTCCAGTAATACCGTGTCCACCTTATTAAAAATATTGTAGGTAGAGAAGGGATCCTGGAAGATGGCCTGAATATTCTGCCAATACAACTTCCGCTTCCGGTAGCCGGATATGTCCCTGGGCTTCCCTTCAAAAAAAATCTCCCCCCCGGTGGGCTTAAGCAGGCCCAGGACCATTTTGGCAATCGTGGTCTTGCCGCTGCCGCTTTCCCCCACGATGGAGATAATCTCCCCCCGGTGGAATTCAAAATCCACATCCCGCACGGCAACGGTTTTATTTTCCCCATAGCCGAATTCCCGGCGCAGGGCCCTGGCGCTCAGGAAGACCTCCCCTGTTTTTCTTGCCCCATTAGAATCACCCATGCTGCCCTCCTTCCCGGCCCGCGCCGCCCATATCGTCGTCCACAAAGGTATGGGAAATGAGGGGGAACTTTTGGGCGTTTTTCTCCTCTTCCCGGTATAAGTCCCGCAGCTTCCCCTCGTCCAGGACACATCGGTAATACCGTCGGTAATACCGGTCCGCGCCGGCGGTCTGCTCCGCCACGGATTTCTCCCGGCAGGGCCCCGCTGCATAACGGCAGCGGTCGGCAAAACGGCATCCCAGGGGCCGCTGTTTCAAATTCGGCGGCGCTCCGGGAATGGCCTGGAGGATATGCCCCCGGGTTCCCTCCTCCGGGACGATGATGGAATTCATAAGCCCCTTGGAATAGGGCATGAGGGGATCAAAGACCATCTCCCTGGCGGTTCCCCGTTCCACAATCTCCCCCGCATACATGACCATGATATCGTCGGTGACATTATACAATAGGGGCAATTCATGGGTAATAAACAGCAGGGAGCGGACAAAGCCCTTCTCCATAAGATCATGGAGGAGCTTAATAACGATCTTCTGGGAAGAAACATCCAAGGCGGAGGAGGGCTCATCGGCGATAAGCACCTTGGGGTTCAAAATGGTGGATATGGCGATGATGGTCCGCTGTTTCATCCCGCCGGAGAGTTCCACCGCATATTGGTCCAGGACTTTTTCCGGCAGGTTCAGGATTCCAAACCGCTCCCGGGCCAGATCGTAAATTTCCTTTCGTGAAAGTTCCGTCCCATGGGCCTTAAGAACGTCCTCAATAAACCGGATAATCTTCCGGGTAGGATTAAGGGCGTTCATGGCGGCCTGGGGAATGTAGGCGATATCCGAACCCAATACACTGGTCCGGATGGTATCCGGCGACAAATGGGTAATGTCCTTTCCGTCGATGACGATACTCCCCGCCTCGAAATAGAGGGGCGAAAAATAATACCCCATCACGCTCATGGCCAGGGTGCTTTTACCGCAGCCCGATTCCCCGGCGATCCCCAGGGATTTGCCGTCTTCCAGCACAAAGGAGACATTATCC
This sequence comes from Treponema sp., assembly GCA_031275535.1. The sequence continues at coordinate 5,807 of JAISOR010000188.1, forward strand.
ACAGAACAGATCCGCTCGTTCATCCGGGTTTTATAAAAGGTGGTAAGGCCCTTTACTTCCAGCATGGTATTTCCCATGGCCCTAACTCCTTATCTGGGGATTAAAGATCTGGTCCAGCCCCGAATTCATCAAATTTAAGGAAAAAGAAATAAGGGCCGTCATAAATACCACGGGCAGAAAGGCCCACCAGGCCCCGGTCGGCAGGGCGCTAAAAAACACCGCCCAGTTCATCATCAAGCCCAGGCTCGCCACGTTCCGGGGGCCCAGGCCAAGCATGGAGATCTGGGCCTCCGCCAGGATCCCCGAGGCCACCTGGAGGATAAAGGCCATGATCACATAGGAAGCGATATAGGGCAGAATATCCCGCAGGATGATCCGGGGCATACTATGGCCCGACAGTTTTGACAGATTCACATGGTCCCGGTTCCGCAGGGAAGTGGTCTGGGCCCGGACCGAGCGGGCGGTCCAGGGCCAACTGGTTATGCCGATAACGATCCCCGTGGTCCAAAAACTCCGGGAACTGATGCTTACCGAGACCAGAACCAGAATTACAAATGAGGGAATAACGATAAAGATGTTGGTGATGCTGGAAAGAAGATTATCGATCTGGCCGCCGATATACCCCGCCAGGAGCCCGATGGTAAGGCCTATCAGGGTAGCGATGGTCCCCGCGATGAGGCCGATGATAAGGCTGGTCCGGGTCCCCGCCACCAGTTCCGCCAGCACATCCCGGCCAAAGTTATCGGTTCCCAGGACATGCAGCACCTTGGGAACCTCCCGCTGAACCGCGGTTATCCCAAACTGTTCCAGCAGCGCCGCCGCCATGGCCTCTTCTTCCGCGGAGCGGCCTCCCCCTCCGGAGGGCTGCTCTTTCATCATCTCCCGGATATTCGGAGGCTCAAACATGCCCCCTTCCATTCTTAGGGGATCGGTCTTTACAAAGATGGGGAAGAGGATAATCAACAGCAGAACCGCGATGATCGAAAAAAAACCAAACCGGAACTTTCCGGATTTAAAGGCAAGTTTAAAAAGGCGGCCCATATTAGCCCTCCTCCTGTGCCGCGGCCTTGACCCTGGGGTCGATGATCCCGCAGATAATATCCACCACAAAATTAGCGGCCAATACCATGATGGTGATGATGAGGGTACAGCCGGATATGAGCGGAAAATCCTGGGTCCGGATGGCGGTGAACATGGTCGTACCCAGGCCGGGGTAGCTAAAAACGATTTCGGTTATCAAATTGCCCCCCACCATGGTTCCCAGGGACAGGGCCAGGCCGGTAATTTGGGGGAGCATGGCGTTCCGGAAAACATACCAGACGATCCTGGAATCCTTAATTCCCATAAGGCGGCTGTATTTTACATAGTCGGCGTTTAATTCGTAGATAGACATTTCCCGCATCCCCAGGGACTGGCCCCCGATAACCACCAGGACCATGGTAAGGAAGGGCAGCCGGTAATGGCTAAGGACGGAGAGGAGGAATTCGGGGTTCCCCCAGTTCTGGATTAGATCGAAACGATAGCCCAGGCTTCCCGGAAAGAGGTGGAGTTTGTTCGCCAGAAAATGGACGTTCACAATGGCCAAACCAAAGGCGGGGATGGCGCTCATAAATAAAAAGAAGGGAAAGAAGACCCGGTCAAAGATCCCCTTGCGATAGGCGGTGATGGCCCCCAGGGCGTTCCCCAAAAACCATCCCACCAGGATGGCGGGGATCTGGAGCATCAGGGTCCAGTGAATTGAAGAGCTGATGATATTCGACACGGGCCGCGGAAATTGATAAAAGGAAAGTCCCAGGTTGCCTTGAAAAATATTGCCGATATAGACAAAGAACTGCTGCCACAGAGGCTTGTCCAGGCCAAACATGGTCATATACGCGTCGTAGATCTTTTTTACCGCCGTAGCGTCGGTCATCCCCGCGGACATGGACGCTACCAGGGTGGCCACCGGATTGCCCGGTATCAGCCGGGGCAGCAAAAAATTCAGAAAAACCGCCACCACCAGGGTAATCAAATACCAGCCGATCTTTTTCCCAAAATATTTTTTATTATACAGTTTCAATTCCCCCACCTCCCCCTGGCCCTTGAAAATAGGAAACCCGAGGGGAATCCCCGGGTTTCGAAGAATACAATAGTAAAAAACGACCGATCGCTATGGCTCCCTTATTTGGGGCTGATCTTGTAGAGGCTGTTTATTCCATAACCATCAATACAGATGGTGGGGGGAATGTTGCTTCCGTCATTCATCCTGGGGAACCCGGTCCACACCGAGGTGTTGACCGTATGGAATACTACCGGCCGGTACATAAGGCCCGCGGCGGGCATGTTCTGCAGGTACAGGATGTTCAGTTCCGTCCAGAGCTGCTTAAGGGTGGCGGGATTGTTTTCCGCCGCAATCTGGGCAATAATCTGGTTCGCCCGGGGGTTGTTCCAGCGGCCAAAGTTTCCTACCCGGTTGGGGGTTCCCGCGGGGGGAATATCGGCGCTGCTCATGGTTTCATAGGCCCGGCTCCAGGGGGACGCGGGGCCCGCTCCGCCGTAGCTGTGCATGATGATATCAAAGCTGGCGTTGTCCTTATCCGCCTGCCATACGTTCTGCTCCGGGAAGTAGGTGCTTATATCCATCCCCAGTTCCCGTCCTACCTGGGCTACCACTTCCAGGGAGGCGTTCCAGTCGGACCAGCCCGCGGGACATTCCGCCCGGAACACGAGCCTGACCCCGCCCTTGGCGCGGATGCCGTCCGCTCCCTTTACCCAGCCGGCCTGATCCAGGAGGCGGTTCGCCCCGGCTATATCAACCCCGCTCCACTGGTAGGGTTTCAGGGCGTCGGCGTCTATCAGGGACTGTTCCGCCGGTACGGGCAGCATAAGGGAAGGAACCATGGGGGCGGTATACCCGCTCATGGCGTTCTGGCCTATCATGTCATAGTCCAGGGACATGGCAATGGCCCGGCGGACCGCCGGATCGTCCAGACCGGGTTTGGTGGTATTAAATACGATAGAGGGTATGACCCCGGGGAAGTAATAGGGCGCCTGGGGTATATAGGTTTCCACCGAAGAGCCAAAGGTCCATACCTGGGAGATAAACTGCTGGGATACGTCTACTTCTCCCGCCCGGAACGCGGCGTCCCCGGAGGCGTTGTCCTTATACACGTTGTGGGCCACATACTTGGGGGCCGGCAGTTTCCCGTATTTGGTTTTTCCCCAATAGTTATCGTCCCGGATCAGGACGGCCTTGGTATCGTCATAGATATAGGGCTTATAGGGGCCGGTGGCTACCGGTTCCCAGTTGGGATAGGTAATAATGCCCGTGGGGGGAGGATTGTTCTTTTCGATGCCTTCCCATACGTGCTTCGGCACAATATACAGGGCAACCAGGGATGTTTCTATCTGCTTGGGATTGAAATTCGACGCTTTGCCCCGGATCTCCACGGTGTAGTCATTTACCTTCCGGACGCTGTCGATGTAGGACCAATAGGCCGTCCCTCTGGTGGTATACCGGTTCTGCAGCTCATAGGAATAGACCACATCGTCGGCGGTCATGGCCTTCCCGTCGTTGAACTTGACGTTCCGGTTAAGGACCACCGTTACGTTCTGCCCGTTCCAGGTATAGCTTTCCGCCAACTGGGGATAGAGCTTTGCGTCCAGAAGGTTATAGACAAACAGGGTCTCGTAGATCAACTGCCGGGACAGGGGCGTGAATGCGGTTATCCCAAAGGAGCTATCCACATTATAGGGGTTGAAGTGGGTAGGGGCCCCCCATAAAAGCCCGTTAAAGTAGAGGGTCTCGTTCCGGGGCAAACTTGTCACCGGGGCCGCCTGGGAACCGCCAGTCTGCGCCTGCCCTCCACCGGCCGCAAATACCATGCCGCCGGCTGTGAGAAGCACCAATGCAATACACATCAATTTTTTTACTGTCCGCATACATTACCTCCGTTCAATAAAACATATTTTTCACAGCCCGCCGGCGAGGCCGGCGCAGCAATGTGAGAACCCCATTTAGCCGGCGTATCCCCGTAAATTTGGCGGGATACACCGGTTTTATACATAGAGAGAAAGAGTAGAAAGAATTTTGAGGAGTTACTTGCCCTTCCGGGGGGGGGGATGGGTAAATGCTTATAATACAAAGAATTAGACGTCATCACTTAAAACCCCGTTCTAAAACAGTTAAGCCGCGACATCCTTGGCCTTTATAAAAAAGGCCAAGCCCCAATATACTATTTTTGTTATATTATACTTTTTACCATGATATTTTGTTTTTTGCAAGAAAAAACAAAATTATTTTTAAATTGGCTGTTTTTCCCTAAAAGCGGTACACCGAGGAGCATCGGTGTACCGCTGATTTTTTTTACTAGGGCCTAGCCTGTTTGAAGAGCCAGGTCATGATGCTGTCACCGACAGTATCGCCCAGGCCGACCGCATAGGTACTGCCGTAGGAATAAGCGTTGATGGTGTAATAGGTGTTGTTGTTGGCCCAGGTACCACTATTCCGGGTAACCACCACGTCCTCTACCATGTGTGCATCCCCTACCCTGGGTACGTTCTCCAGGGTGGGTATCCATACCCAGTGGGCCTGGCCCCAGTTGGAATTTGCCAACTGAGTGACCGTGTCATAATGGGTGTACCGGATATTGAAGCCCTGGGACTTCAAGTAGTTGTAGGTCGCGGCGCTGCCGGGATTAGAATCGGCTCCGATATTCAATATCCAGATGGGCAAAGTCTTAAGCGGCATCAATGAAGTCTGAATAGCAGCAGCATCATCAACAACCACTCCACCGGAAGTAGAGACCGTACCGGCGTCATAGGCATCCCCGGAGGGGGCCATAATCGCCGCCGCAAAGAGGGTCGGGTTGGCCCTAATGGCTGTCCAGGTTCCCCGGCCACCGTTGGAATCACCGGCGATATAGATCCGCTTGGAATTGATCTTGCCGGTATTGTCGGACTGTACCTTGGCGACCAAATCATCAATAAGCGTGGTCGAAGGTGCACTGGCGTTAGTCAAATTCCGCCAGCTGGCGTTATCCGACTGGGGAACAAGGACATAGGCCTTGTAGTCCGAATTAGCGGCCTGGGCCTTAATCCAGGCCGTTCCTTCCTCATTGGCCCGGATATGGGTCTGGTTCTGAATAGCCCCCTCTACCAGTGTTCTTCTTTCACCGGAGCCATGGAGCCACACTACCAGGGGGAATCCGCCAGTAGGAGCGGCTCCGGAGGGGCTGTACAACTGATAGTCTAAATAGTCCCCGCCAGCCGTAACTTTACCGGCCACAAACTGATTCACCAGGGGGTTGATCTCCCCGGCCACCACTTCATTAGTACCCGTAACGGTACTTTTGGTGTAAACGGTGGTGGGCGTCAGACTATTACCATTAGAAAGGACGAATCCCTTTTCCTGTTTTACGCTGTAGCCCAGATCCAAAAGGTAGGTATAGGTTCCGGTGGTATTTTCGATCCGCACATAGGCGTGGGTAGACGCGCCGGGGACCGCCTCAAAGATAGGATACCCGTTGGCGTCAGTCCTGCCGGAAGCAACCTGACCGTATTTCAGTTCGATCACTACATAACGTCCGGCATTTCCGGGACTCAGGGCCGCAGGGGCCGCATTGTCCCAGGTTCCGCTATTGCTCACGTAGATCCGGTTTATCTCCCGGGGTCCTTCATAAGAAACCGTATTGCCGTTCACCGGACCGGGCAAGGTATTCCTTGTACTTACCGAGTAGGTGGCATTATCGATGTACCGGGGATCTACCGTGTTCCCTTCCCCAAGGTCAATAATGACATGGGTGGTATCCTGCCCGTAGGAGAATACCTGGTTCACCAGGGTGAAAGAGGCGGTAGCGGTTTGCTGTCGTCTCTGGGCGAAAATCCAGTCATGGAGGGATTGGTTCATATCATCTACGGGGTTCCTTTCCACTATGAATTTATCGCTGGTGGTAGGCACATTGTTCAGCACGGGGATCCACACCCAGTGGCGCTGACCCCAATTTTCATTGACCAGATCCCGCACATCGTTGTAGTGGGTCCACCGGACATTACCGCCTACCTGTTTAAGGGTATTGTAATCACCCAACATGGGGGCAAAATCATCGTCGATGTTGGTAAACCAAATAGGAATATGCTTAATGGTTTGAGCCAACGCGGGGTTAAGAGTCTGGGTCCAATCTGACATATTAAGATAATAACCGGGGGCAACCACGGCGGAGGCAAAAACGTTGGGATACAAGGTTATGGCTGCGAGGGTCCCAAAGCCGCCCATGGAATCACCGGCCAGGTAGATCCGGTCTTCGTCAATCCTGCCCTGTGCAAGCAGATCATCCAGAATGGACTTTACTATAGCCAGGGATGTTGCATTCCAGCCCATGCCCGGAGACTGGGGCAGCAGTACGTAGTAGGGTCCCCGTGCGGTCTGATTTTCAGTCCGTACCCAGGCGACGCCTTCTTCATTGGCCCGGAGCAGGTTCTTGCCCTGGTCTTCCGCGGGTCCGGCATTTCTGCCTTCCCCGGCGCCATGGAGCCATACGACGATGGGAAGCTTCCTTCCGGTTGCACCCGAAGGCGTAAAGAGCTGATAATCCAGGTATGCACCGTCGGCGCCGTCTTTTCTTCCGGCCACATAGAGATCGACCAGGGGATTGATCTCCCCTCCCTTTACCGTTTCTAGGGCGCTAATGCTTGTGCCCGTACCCAGGGTAAGAGCCCCATCGGCGGCCAAACTAACGGTGTAGCCCAGATCAAACAGGTAATTGCTGCCCGAATAGGCCATGGTAGAAGCGCCGGGGACTCCCGCATAAACCGGATCACCGTTGGTCGCGGTCTCTCCGGTGGCGGTCTGCCCATATTCCAGGGTAAGGACGATATACTGTCCGATTCCGCTGTTCAGGCGCGCCGGGGCAGTGTTCGTGGCATTGTCCCAAACTCCGGTATGGCTCACATAGGCCCCGGTTACCGTCCGGTCAACGTCAACCGCCTGAATAGCCTCAGGAGCTCCTTCGGGGGGCGTATTGACCGTGTGGACGGCGAAATCAGTAGCCGCAACGCTGGCGGCGTCAACTCCGCCCCGGGGTCCCATATCGATGATAATATGGGTGGTATCCTGCCCGTAGGGGAAGACCTGATTCACCAGCTTGAAGGCCACAGGAGCATTCGCCTCGGCCGCGGCGTTCTTCTGGGCAAACATCCAGTCCCACAGGGAGGTACCCGCCGTGGGTTCCTTTCCTGCAGGTCCGGCATTATAGATGCCGGCGGTACCCCCTCCACCTACTTTGGGATAGTTCCGCAGGGTGGGGATCCATACCCAGTGGGGCTGGCCGTAATTGTTGAAGGGTAAATCGGTTACCACGTCATAATGGGTCCATCGGGTGTTCCCTCCGGCGGCCTTCATCTTATTATAAGACGCTTCAGATCCCGTATGGCTGTCGGTGGCGATGTTCAAAATCCAGATGGGCACGTCTTTTAAGAGTTCCACCTGCGCGTCGCTGATATTCGTCGCCGCGGGAGCGCCGACCGCCGCCGCAAAGAAATCGGGATACTTGGTCAGGATGTTCCACATCCCGGCGCCGCCCATGGAATCGCCCAGTACGTAGACCCGGGTAATATCAATCTGGTTCACCGCGGTGGCCACCAGCCCGTTGATGATGGTCTTCACATTGATCTGGGCCGCATCGCTCCATCCGGCCTGGGGGGCCTGGGGTACCAGGACCCAATAGGGACCATAAGTACTTTGATTCTCCGGCCGTACCCAGGCCACACCTTCTTCATTGGCCCGCAGCAGGCTCTGGTTCTCGATGCCATAACCGCTCTGCCGCTCGCCGGACCCATGGAGCCATACCACCAAGGGGATCTTGGAGTTATCGGAGGGAAGGGAGGGCTTGTATACCTGGTACCGCACGATCGCATCGCCGCTGCCGGTTTCCCCAGGGGCGTATTTGTTCACCAAAGGGTTAATCTCACCGGCTATCACTTCGTTGGACCGCTTTTGAGCGCTCTTGGTATAGGTCCCTTCACTTACCTGATACCCGGATGCATACGCAAAGGGTTTCTTCTGGGCTATTGAATAATCCAGGTTCAGCAGGACGTTCCGGCTGTTGGTATAGACCATGGTACCGGCGCCGGGGACCCCCGAGGTCGCATCGGTGGCGGCCTCGCCCGGGATCTGGCCAAATTCGAGCTGTATCACAATATAGCTGCCCGTGGTTTCGGCCTTGGGGGCCACTATTCCGCTCAGACCTACGCCATTGGCGTCAAGCGTGGTACCCTGGTCCAAGCCTACCGATTCCGCCACATAGGCGTCGATAACTTTCCGGCTCCCCTGGTATACCACATTGCTGCCGTTTATCAGGAGCGGCGCGGGGGCAGTATTGATCGTGGAAACCTCGAAGGTATCCTTATCAATCGTGGCGGCCTTAATAAGCGCCGGGGCTTTAATAATGATGGTGGTGGTGTCCTGCCCATAGGGGAAGACCTCGTTTACCAACTCAAAGGTAAAGTCGGACACTTCCTCCGCATAGGGTACATACGGGGGAGGATCCACATCCTGTTTACAGGAAAAAATTATTGCCACCGATAGTAACACTATCAGGACAATTCCGCATAAACCGATCTTTTTCATTCATCGCTCCTCTTACACAAATTTTTCTCCACAGGGAAAGACCCCTGTAAATTTCGAGACATGGTTGAACTGAACAGAAAAGAAAATTCTTATCGCAAGAGGGCGGCCCGGAGGTCCCTATCCTGCGTGCGGCAAGGGCCGTTACAAGCGGCGGAACAGG